>CALBEE010000044.1 GCA_937927575.1 uncultured Saprospiraceae bacterium
ATTATCGTCAATCGCAACAAAAGAAGTGTACTTTGTTAATAAGTTATACTTGAGTCCTAACTCAGTAATTTCTTTTACACGATTCTTATCGGTCCGATTAATATTAAAGTCTTCATTCAATCTTATCTTTTCTCTGGCCCATAGATAAGGAAGGACTTCTGTTTCTTTTCCTTCATACATCCCTATAGATTTTGAGAATTTGTAGTTGCCTCTCATTCCTGTGATTGACAAAGTTGCTTTTCTACCTGCATCTTTGTACTTACCAAAAAAGTAAACTGGTCTAGCTGCCATAAGATCCGGAACCGAGCTAGGTATTAAATCATATAATTCTATATCATCACCAACTATCTTAAGATCTGTAAGCATTGGAGATGTAATATACTTTTGTAATCTAAGCGCTTCTTGCCTTGCGTACTTTTGTTCTGTTACTACAAATGGCTCTCCCCTTCCAACATGCGCCATACCTTCGATAAGATGACGATTGATACTGCCTCCAATTCCAAAGGTGAAAAAGTTAGCATCATCCAACGAATTGTGGATGAGCTCGAAAGCTTCATCTTCTACAGTTACATATCCATCTGTCACAACTACAAAGCTTCTTGAATACCCATTTTGTTTTGGGAAACTCATAGCTTGTTGAAGCGCAGGCAATAAGTTCGTTCCGCCGCCGCCACTTTGTTCTTCCATTTTATCAAAGGCCATCTTTATATTCTTACGATCTGCCGCAATAGATTGATCACTTAAGGCAAAAGCACTACCTGCAAAAAAGAGTACATTGAACTTATCATTAGCATTCATTCCTCCTAGTAGGTTTTTCATCAACTCCTTAGTCACATCTAATGGATAGCCTCTCATAGATCCAGATACGTCTACTACAAAGATGTATTCACGTGGACTAATTTCTGGCTTCCAATCCAGAGAAGGTGCTTCCATTTGACAAAGGAAAAATTGCTCCTCTCCGAATTTATACGTTTGGATCCCAGTGGCTATTTGCTCTCCTGCCAAAGAGTACTTCAGAATAAAATCTTTGGTGCCACGTGTCTTATCTCTAGGATCTAAGTCAACAATAGTCCTATTATTCGGAAAGAAATCTATATTCGTTTTATGACTAGTACTTTTTGCATCTATGATAGGTATAGACATGTCTAATTTAACATCGACATCAAAATCATACGATGGCATTACTCCTTTTTTAGTGTAAACTTGGGAAGCAAATGATTGTCCTTGCACTGGTGTACTACCTCCCGTATATCTAGGTCCTACTACAGCAGGATACACAAAAGTATATTCTTGATTTTCTGGTATCATAAATTCAGTATAATGCATCTCAACCTCTATCGTTTCTCCTGGCAATATATTAGCTACATTCATTTGAAAAACATTGGGTCTATGCTGCTCTAGTAAAGAAGCCCTTTTGCCCTCTTCCTTGGCCTCTTCATACATCTTGCGTGCTTTCATCTTTTCTTTTATTTGGGCTTTGATGATACGATTACCAACTTTCATTTCCATGTGATGTACTGCCGCTCTGGTAGACGCTGGAAATACATAGACCGCCTCAATAGGTACATTTCCGTCATTTTTATATGCTTGATTGACTTTTACGTTTGCAATTGGGCCGCTAATATCTACTACGGCTTTTGTAGATAACAAAGGAAAAGCATCATGCTTCGTTTCTGAAGTGATATGAAAATATGGACTTTCGCTGGGTTGGTACTGTCCGAAAATTGAGCTTGTAACGAAAAGACAAAACAAGCAAGAGATTGATTTTATTAGATCCTTCATGAGTGTATGGTTTTGATTATCAATAAATACTGATATCAAATATCCGACACACCAACAGCTCAAGAAGTGGAGATTAATTATTCGTTGGGATTGAGTGAGTATCCGTTACTAAGTGTTATTAAGTAAAGATCAACTTCCATCCACCTAATTGGTAAAGACTTATGAAGATTAGCAATTCTCACACTTATTGTTGTCTATATATAAGCAGACATGAATAGAATAGTCAAAATGAAAAGAAGGGCAAAAATAAACACTGATATTATATCAAAGATATCAACTATCCCTTCTATCGATTTTCTATCAATATAACCATTTCTTAAAAGTAAATTTTTGAACATCAAAAACGAAATCGGTAAAAAAGCGAAGAGGACAACTACTCCTATTAAAAACAAGTAATAAAACATTCCAAAATAATTATTAGTACCCTGATCAAGTAGTCCTAAAAAAATGAATCATTGCTATTAATATCAATAGTACAATATAGATGAGTTGTAAAATCCAGTATTTCATTTAATTTGAATTCATTAAAAAAAAACAGGCTTCATCCGAAGATAAAGCCTGTTCTAAATCAGTTCTAAGGCAAATTAATTATTCTTACTATAACATCTTGTTTTTCTTTATCACTTTACTTTAGCATATACAGTTTTACTCATCAAGCCCTTAAGCTTGTTGGTCAAAAGTTTTCTTACCTTAATATTGATACGTTTCCTTTACGAGTATACTCCACAGCGTTAATACAAACTACATCTAATATATAGGCGTAGACATCAGGAGCAAGTTTCTCTCCGTTAAGCGTACCGTCCCATCCAATTGATTGATCTTGTGTACGGAATACTTCTTCACCCCATCTATCGTAGATGATTAGGTCCATCGTTTCGATAAAGTTTGACCTTACAAAAAGAATATCATTCACACCATCATCATTTGGTGAAAATGCATTAGGAAGATACACATCCGTTTCATCACATTTTGGCTCTCTTACGTTTATCGTTATTTCCGCTGTATCAGTACATCCATTTTCGTCTGTCACTGTCACTGTATATGTAGTCGTATCTAATGGCATCACAGTTTGAGATTCATCCATATTACCATTGCTCCATTCAAACGTATCACCATTTTCACTTCCTACGACAAAAATATCAACTTCTTCACCTTGATTAATAGTCGTATCTGGTGAAGCCTCAATATCAATATCAAATTGTGTAACAGGAATATCATAAGTAAATTCCATTTCGCAACCTGTTTCATTATTGGTCACCATTACAGTAAATACTTTATTATCTCCAGCAGCAGTAAGTACAGGTTCTGCAGTATTTCCTCCAGAAATGATACAATCCTCTGGGCCCCATACATATGATAAGTCTCCATCACTATTATTAGTTACGGTAACTGGCACTTCAGTTTCTCCGCAGAACACCTCAGGAAATGAAACATCTAGATCGAAATCAAAAACATTTACATCCACCGCTTGAGTATCATTACAGTCGTTGACATCTGAGACTTTCAAATTGATTACTACATCACCCTCTGGAACGAATACATATTCACTGCCAATAAATAATGTATCACCAGCTTCATTGCACCAAATTGCTGTGTAGGCATCGCTTGGCAGATTGGTATCTGCAGTCAATGTCACCTCTTCCCCTTCACAAACCGTAACAGGATCTATTTCATTGATTTCAATTTGAGGATTGATAACTATCTCCATAGAAACCGGTTCTGCCTGACAGATTCCAGAAATATTACTTAATGTCACGGTATATGTTCCGAAATCAGGATAGGTATAACAAGGTGCCATTTCCAATGAAGTATCATCAGTGGTAGTCTCATCACCAAAATCCCAGATAGGGAAACCAAAAAATTCAACTGGAATATCAAAACATACTTCCAGTTCTCCACATTCCGTCAACGTGCTATTAAAAGTTAAAACCGGAACATCTTCAATCACTACATTTAAGGTATCCATCAAAGTACAACCCAACTGATTAGTTACTGTGAATGGCAATTCAAAAGGATCTGTTTCATTTTCACCTACTTCAATGATAGGCATATCAGTATCATTTCCTCCAGTGATATGAATATTATCTTCCCATAAGAAAGTTAATGTTTGTGTAGGATCATTATTTAAAACTACGAATTGTATTGAATCTCCAGCACACATTTGGAATGGTTCGAATAATTCTATATCTATCGCCAATTGACTTACCGTGAATGTAGCTTTTGTCGCTGGACAGCCGTCATTAGTAAAGTTTACTATGTAAGTCTCGCTTTCACCTTCGAAAGTGGTCATTAATGTATCTCCGATGAAGATTACCATATCAGGATCAGACTCTAAAGCCCATTCATACTCTCCCTCTCCTTCTCCTCCACTGGCAACTAATTCTACTTCACCATCACAGGAGAATTCTTCTCCATCAATTACAAGCTGAACGCCCTCTTCTACATTTACATCAACGGAACCTTCGACAGTACAGAGACCATCTGTCACTGTTACATTATAAGTCATATCCATTGTTCCGACAAATACTGGATTGTGATCACCATTAGAAAAATCTAATCCTGTCTGAGGATCAAAAGTATATGTAAAATCAGGATTAGGATCTACAAGTAAAGGAACATCGTCACCTCCACAAGCAAATATTGGATCGCCTGTAAAATTCAGTACAGCAAATGGTCCAGGTATAATCTGCTCCATTAAAGTATCAATACATCCATTATCAAAAGAAACTATCTGTGTAATATAAATAATAGAATCTTTAGGAATATTTAGAGCAATGGGTGATCCCATAAATGTTTGTATGTTAGAGATAGGTCCAATCATCCAATC
>CALBEE010000045.1 GCA_937927575.1 uncultured Saprospiraceae bacterium
TAGCTGGAGCAGGGTCAGCACATGGAGAATATAGTGCAGACCAGAGTCAAGCATTTACAATGGAAATACAAACCACTGGTGACATCCTATTCAGTTTCGTAGATTAAGTATCGACTGGCTTAATGACGAAGGAATAAAACAATCGAAACCGTTACAAACAAGATTCGGCTATCGACTGGCTTTACGACAAAGGAGAAAAACAGTCGAAACCGTTACAAATAAGATTCGGCTTTTCTACTTGTTTTTCGCAAGAAAAAATAAAAAGTAGAAAAACGAATATCAAGGCTACAAAGCCAAAATTGCTTGATCATTTTCGAAAGAAAATTATCGAGCAATAATTAAAAACAAAAGAATGTCGCCCCAATGGGCAACAAAATAATAAACAATGAAATACAACAAACAAGGCTCAAGAAGAAGAGTGAAAAAATCGTCTCTATCTCGAAAAGACCTTATAAAAGAATTATCAAAATTTTTCGCTGATAATAAAAGGAAATACTACAATGCAAGAAGTATAATATCCAAACTGGATCTTAAGAATAGCAAAGACTCAGTACAGAATGCGCTAGAGTACATGACCCAAGACAAGTGGATCGTTGCAGGATCTGACAACAAGTTTACTTGGAATAAAAACAACTCCATGGATCGCTCACATAAAGTGCATCCCAAGAAAAGTTTTGTTGGTAAAGTAGATATGACGCGCACTGGTGCCGGATATATTCTAGTTGATGATTACGATGAAGATATTTTTGTTCATCCTAAGAATCTAAAGGGTGCCATGAAGAATGACATCGTACGAGTTGAGATGGCTATGATTCCTGGCAAAAGAAAACCAGAAGGAAAAGTAACTGAGATTATTGAACGATCTTTATCTCAAGTATTGGGTAAAATACATAATCACGGTAATGTGTGGACCGTATACCCAGCATCTACAGAAGATATTCATGAGATCCAAGTCAAAGAAAAAAATCTTAGCGGTGCTAAAGATGGTGATCATGTATTAATCAAAATCACAAAATGGGGAAAGTCGCAAAATAAACCATTTTGGGGGAAAGTGCTAGAAGTATTAGCTGAACAATCGGATAACGATCTTGCCATGCAATCTATCCTACTTGACAATGGTTTTGAATTGCATTTTCCACAAGAGGTAATGGACGAAGCCGCTGCGATCTCACGTGAAATTACGGAAGACGAAGTAGCTCGTAGAAGAGATATGCGTGAGACAACCACTTTTACTATCGATCCGGAAACTGCTAAAGATTTTGATGATGCATTATCTATTAAAGAATTAGAAAATGGAAATCTAGAAATTGGTATTCACATCGCGGATGTAGCCCATTATTTAGAGGAAGATTCTGCGCTAGACAAAGAAGCACTGAAAAGATCAACATCCGTGTATCTTGTAGATAGAGTATTGCCCATGTTGCCAGAAGAATTATCCAATGATCTATGCTCACTTAATCCACATGAAGACAAATATACTTTCTCTGCAGTTTTTGAAATGAAGAAAAACGGAAAAGTAAAATCAGAATGGTTTGGTCGTACCGTGATTCATTCAGATCGAAGATTTACTTATGAAGAAGCACAAGAAAGGTTAGATACGCAAGAAGGTGACTATCAAAAAGAATTAAATATTTTAAACAAGATTCATCACAAGCTGCGCGATGCGAGGTATAAAGATGGATCAATTTCTTTTGAATCAGAAGAAGTAAGATTTATATTAGATGAAGGTGGTAAACCTATAGACACTTATGTAAAAGAACGAAAGGATGCGCATATGTTAGTAGAGGACTTTATGTTATTAGCTAATAGATCTGTCGCTAAGTATATCTCCACAAAAGAAAAAATAGAAATACCCTTCGTATATAGAATACACGATGAACCTAATCCTGATAAGTTAGCAGATTTTGCATTATTCGCAAAAGCGCTAGGTCATCAGATGCATATAGATACGCCGAAGCAAATTGCCGAATCCTTTAACGCATTGGCGGACGCAGCGAAAGAAAATGAGCAACTAAAAATGTTAGAGCCGCTAGCTATACGTACGATGTCAAAAGCAGAATACTCTTCAGATAATATTGGGCATTATGGTTTAGGGTTTGAATTTTATTCTCACTTTACTTCGCCGATTAGAAGATACTCTGATGTACTGACGCATCGTATTCTCTTCAAAAATCTAGAAGCGAAAATCGAACGGGTCAACAAAGAAGCACTTGAACAGAAATGCAAGCACATTTCTTCTCAAGAAAGAAATGCTACCCAAGCCGAAAGAGAATCCATTAAGTATAAGCAAGTAGAATATATGGAAGATCAAATCGGAAATACGTTCGAAGGCCGTATCTCTGGTATGATCGAAAAAGGAATTTTTGTAGAGCTTTTAGATAGTAAAGCAGAGGGACTTATTAAGTTTACCAGTCTCGCAGAAAACTATACCGTCGCCGATAGTAGATTAGTGGCTACTGGACGCCGAACAGGAGATGAAATCAAGATGGGAGATCGCGTACATGTAAAAGTATTAGGTACGGATATTGATAATCGACTGATTGATTTTGAGTTATTGGAAGAGGAGTGATATTCGAATAATAATATGGAGTTGATACGCTCTACTTTTAAAAGACTGTAATTCTGGAGGGTTACGGTCTTTTATTTTTTTGGATGTATAATTTCTAATTTTACTTGGCATGTACTACAGCCATGAGGCTATAGAAAGTAATACTTGACTTGATTGTATTACTTTACAACCATTTTTCGTCTGCTACTAAAGTATGCAGAAACGTTAAGTTTCTTCGCAAAATAGAGTGTAATGGCGCTTTGAAATTATTCGAAGTCGAACTCATTACTCGTCAAAACTGTTTAAAATTTTAAGAGATAAAATCTCACTCTAGTCAATATGTCCTTATATCATTCCATTTTTCTCCCTACCTTTACCTTATGATCATATCATCCATAGTAGCAGTAGCGAAGAACAGAGTAATCGGCAACGATAATGATATCCCTTGGAGGTTATCCACAGATTTGAAGTATTTCAAAAAGCAAACCTCTGGACACCATATTATTATGGGAAGAAAAAGTTTTCTCTCTATTGGAAAACCATTACCTAATAGAACCAATGTCATTGTAACTAGAGATCCATACTTTATCGCAAGTAATTGTATCGTCGTACACTCGATTCCTGAAGCGTTAAAGATCGCTGAAAAAAGAGGTGAAACCGAAGCATTTATCACTGGCGGAGGAATGATCTATGAACAAACAATGGACATAGTAGACCGACTCTACATCACAGAAGTAGACGCAGAGCCGGAAGGGGACGTTCACTTTCCTGAAATCGATTATTCAAAATGGAAACTAATCTCTGAAGATCCTCGTAATGAAGGCGAAAGAGATGATCATAAATTCAACTTTAAAATTTACGAACGCAAATAAAAATGTATGGTAATTAAGAATGCACTTAACGAAGACCTAATACACTATCTCTGGAAAACAAAACGATTCATCTATACAGACTTAAAGTCTTCAGATGGTGTGGAACTTGAAATCATCAATTGGGGAACTCACAATCATAATAGTGGTCCAGACTTTTCAAACGGTAAAGTAAAAATTAATGATACCGTATGGGCAGGAAATATAGAAATGCATATTTCTTCGAGTGATTGGAATAGACACAAACATACCGGTGATCCAGCTTATGATAATGTAATACTGCATGTAGTCTGGCATCATGACAAAGAGATCATAGATCAAAATGGAAAGCCGATCCCTACACTTGTCATATCAAATTATGTAGATCAAAAATTGATCCGTCGATATGCAGAAATTATGCAAAACGAGTTACGGATTCCTTGCGAAAAATTAATCGATAAAATAGATGTCTCTCGGATGAATCTATGGCTTCATAATATATTAGTCGAAAGGTTAGAAGCTAAGACCAACAATCTTAGTGAATTGCTAGTGGACCATGAGAATGATTGGAATCAAGTATTCTTTATCGCTATCTCTAAATACATGGGTCTTAAGATCAATGCCGAACCTTTTGAGCAATTGGCCAAATCGTTTAATCTCAATATTCTTTGGAAAATCGGAAATAATTTAAATCAAATAGAAGCACTCTTATTCGGTCAAGCAGGGATGTTACAATCTAGCGGTGGAGACTCATATTATCAATCTCTCAAAACAGAATACCACCACTTAGCTAATAAATATCAATTACAACCGATATCAACTGTAAGCTGGAAATATGCACGTATGCGACCTGCTAATTTTCCAACTATAAGGATTGCACAATTGGCTGCTCTTCTTTTTCATCATAGGTCTTTATTTTCTAAAATACTTGAAGCCCATGATATAAAAGAGATTTCGCAAATGCTTAAAGTTTCAACTTCTGATTACTGGGACGACCATTATAGATTTAATATAGATTCGATCTACAAAGAAAAACCTATAGGTGATAATCTGATCCAGATCATCATTATCAATGTGGTTAGCCCTTTATTATTTCTTTATGGAAAGCAGCTAGGAAAAGATAAATATCAAGAAAAGTCCATTACATACTTAGAGCATACCAAAGCAGAAACTAATAATATCACCAAGCTATGGAAAGCATTGGGTATAAAAGCTGAGTCAGCCTATTTCTCGCAAAGTCTCATACAGTTGAAAACGCAATATTGTGATCGAAAGCAATGTATGCGATGTAATGTGGGAGAGCAATTGCTGAGGTAGGCGAATGATATTTGCGAATGGGCTGCCGAGCACTCTTAAATAGATGAAATCTTAGATCTACAATAATTATCGCATCTAAAGTCACTTCGAAAAGATACATGCCTAATGCGCCTATCGTAGATGTTATATAGTAAGAAGCAGAATCAATACTAGCTTTCTCCCAATATGAATTTCTATTGGCTATCCAATATGGCAGGTCATATGAGCTATTCTTTTACCTCTTACTAGTTTTTAATCCTTGAACTTATTCTTTAATAAGTTACCTTTACAAGCCTAACAATACTAACAACGCACTATGAATATTCTTCTATTAGGAAGCGGAGGGCGCGAACATGCGATAGCAAGATCTCTAGCGAAGAGTAAAAAATTATCTCAACTGTACATTGCTCCAGGAAATGCAGGATCATCTCAACACGGTATCAATGTACATCTAGACATTCTAGATTTTGATCAGATCAAATCATGGGCGCTTGATAAAGCCATTGATATGATAATCGTAGGTCCAGAAGCTCCTCTTGTTGATGGTATTTATAATGAAATAAAAAAAGATCCTACTACTAAGCATATCGCCGTTATCGGACCATCTGCTGAAGGCGCTATGTTAGAAGGCAGCAAGGCCTTTGCCAAAAAATTTATGGCTGAGTACAATGTACCTACGGCTAATTACTTAGAAATCACTGAAGATAATCTTCAAGTAGGCATCGAATATATCAATACAAATGCAGGACCTTATGTATTAAAGGCCGATGGACTAGCCGCTGGAAAAGGAGTATTGATTATAGATGAAAAAGATGAGGCCATCTCTTCTTTAAAAGAAATGTTGGCAGGTCAGTTTGGAAAAGCTTCAGCTACAGTAGTTATAGAACAGTTTCTAGATGGTATAGAGTTTTCGGTCTTTGCACTTACCGATGGATCTGATTACGTGCTTCTTCCTATCGCCAAAGATTACAAGCGAATCGGTGAAGGTGATACAGGCCTTAATACCGGAGGAATGGGAGCCGTTTCTCCGCCACCGTTTGTTAGTGATGAAATCATGACAAAGGTTGAAAGCACTATTGTAAAACCGACCATAGATGGAATTAGTAAAAGAGGTTTTGACTATATAGGTTTTGTATTCATTGGTCTAATCCTCGTTGATAGCGAACCCTATGTGATTGAATACAATTGTCGTATGGGTGATCCAGAAACAGAAGTGGTGTTCCCAAGAATACAATCTGATGTGATTGATCTTATGAATGCTGCTGCCACCAATGCATTAGCTGAGGTAAGCCTAGATATCAATCCATTAACTGCAGCTACGGTTATGCTTGTCAGCGGAGGGTATCCACAAGGCTATGAAAAAGGGAAGCCGATTACTGATATACCTACGACTTCTAACTCTATTATTTTTCATGCAGGCACTACAATGAGACAAGAAGAATTAGTCACTAGTGGAGGAAGGGTTATTGCCATTACTTCATTTGGTGAAGATCACCACATTGCCTTGAATTCATCAAAGAAAATAGCTGAAGAAATTCAATTCGAGGGAAAATATTATCGTAAAGATATTGGCTTCGATTTATAATGAAATATTCTTCTGTAGAAATAGCTGATATCCTTGGAGTTGCTGTAAGCGGTGACAATGAATATACTATCTCTCAGATAAGCATTGACAGTCGATCAATTTCGCAAGATGCAGAATCAATAGTCTTTGTAGCCATACAAGGAAATATAGTAGATGGACATGATTACATCCAAAGTGCTTATGATAAAAATGTAAAAACATTCATAGTATCTAAAAAAGTACATCTTCCGCAAGATGCTTCTATCATACGAGTAGATAATACATTAGAAGCTTTACAATCTTGGGCCCAATACCACAGAAATAAATTTGACATTCCCGTAGTATCCATCACAGGAAGCAATGGTAAAACGATTATCAAAGAATGGCTTGCTACTTTATTAACTAAACATTATTCCGTAGTAAAATCTCCAAAATCATATAACTCACAAATAGGAGTTCCTCTTTCTGTATTACAGATGAATGATCAACACGAAGTAGCTGTATTTGAAGCGGGAATATCGCAAGTAGATGAAATGGTACATCTACAAAAAATATTATACCCTACTATTGGAATATTTTCCAACATTGGAGATGCCCATAGTTCTGGTTTTGAAAATAAAGAGGAAAAGTTTAATGAAAAAGCCTTACTCTTTTCTGATTGCGCTAGCATCATCTATAATAAAAGTGATGAAGAACTTTCTTGTCTTATAGAATCAAAATTTACTCTCGAAAAACTACAACCGTATAGTTATGAAATATTAGAAAATGGAAGAATTCGATTTCTTTTTTATGGAAAATCGATGGATATTAAATTGCCTTTTAAAGATGAAGCTTCCATACAAAACCTATTGGCTTCGATATCTACTTTGTGCTTATTAGGAATAGATATTATAGATATTGAGAGAGACCTAAAATCACTAGGCCGAATTCAGATGAGATTAGAAACAAAGAAGGGAAAGTGGGGAAGCACTCTCATTAATGACGCTTATAGTTCAGATCTACATTCTCTTGAAAATGCAATACAGTATTTGCAACAAACACAAGTAGAAAATCCGATTATTATTCTATCTGATCTTGAAGACAATCAAGCACCTGAAACTCTTTATCCAAAAGTCAAAAATATTTTAAAAAGAATAAATCATACATTAATCACCGTTGGAGAAAATTCAAAATTATTACATCGTCTATTAAATAAAGACATCAATCATTATGATGACGTACACTCTGTTACTCTCAGTAAAAATTTAATAGAACATAGAACTATATTATTAAAAGGTGCAAGAAAATATCAGTTCGAAAATATTATTAAAAATTTAGCTGCGCAATCGCATTCTGCATCTCTTGAAATTGATGTATCTGCAATGGAACACAATCTTTCCATCTATGCCAGCATGATACCCGATGCAACGAAAATAATGACAGTCATCAAAGCTTCTGCTTATGGAAGTGGCGCTATGGAATTAGCAAAACATTTACAGCATCGTCAAGTGGCCTATATGGCCGTAGCCTATATCGATGAAGGAATACAGTTAAGACAGTCTGGAATTTCAACTCCTATCCTTGTACTTAACCCTGACTTAGATCAATTAGATGAAATGGTTGCACATCACCTCGAACCCGAAGTCTATAATCTAGAACAGCTTGAACAAATAATTATTTATAACCAGCAAGAAGCTAGAGCAACATTTCCTTCTATACATATTAAACTAGATACCGGTATGCATAGACTAGGATTTAGAAAAGATGAATTGCAAAATCTACTTGAGTTGTTAGATGATTCTCGATTAAAGGTGGCAAGTATCTTTTCTCATCTTGCTGCCAGCGACGATGCACAACACCAAGAATATACTTTAAATCAAATCCATTTGTTCGACGAGTTATGTGCCGAACTAATTAAAACTCTGGGGTATACTCCTTTACTTCATATCGCCAATACGGCTGCCATTTCGAGATATCCAAATGCGCATTATGATATGGTTAGATTGGGTTTAGGTCTTTATGGTATTGATCAAAAGAAAGAGACCTCAATGCAACTTGAACGTGTACATACTTTGATTGCAAAAGTGATTCAAATAAAATCAATACAAAAAGGCGAAACAGTCGGTTATAATCGGACACACACTCTTACAAGAGACTCTCAAATCGCCGTCATAAACATAGGTTATGCTGATGGACTTATGCGCAATAGTGGCAACGGCAAACATCATGTGATGATTCATAATCAATTAGCTCCAATTATTGGTAATGTTTGCATGGATCTCACTCTTATAGATGTAACCGATGTAGTATCGATTAAAGTAGGAGATCCTGTCGAAATATTTGGAAAGCATGTTGACATTCTGCAATTGGCTGATCTAAATGGTACAATTCCATATGAGCTTTTAGCGGGTATATCGACTAGGGTCAAAAAAGTGTATGTAAGAAGTTAATTCCTTCGCTAATTAATATACATTTGCGCCAATGTCGAGTGTAATTAACTATATCAAGAAGTTATTGAAGAAGATGCCCATTGGTCTCTCCAAGAACCACCAATATGATATTGATACGCGCAAAATCATTCAAAAAACATTACTCAACGATAGTAATGCCATCGACATAGGATGTCATGAAGGAGAAATACTCGACTATTTTCTCAAGTATGCTCCATCTGGTGAACACTTCGCCTTCGAGCCATTGCCTCATCTTTATAAGAGTCTTAAAAGTAAATACACTAAAAAAGCGCATATATATCCTCATGCCTTATCAGATAGAGAAGGAACGACCACATTTCAATACGTAAAGTCAAATCCTGCTTACAGTGGTATCAAAAAGCGTAAATACGATCGTCCGTCTGAGGAAATAGAAGAAATTACTGTTGATCAGACTAGGTTAGATGAAATGATTCCTGAAGACGTTCGCATAGATCTAATCAAAATCGATGTGGAAGGAGGAGAATACCTTGTTTTGAGTGGTTCTAAGAGGATCCTTAAACGAGACAAGCCCTTACTTATATTTGAACATGGGAAAGGAGGCGCAGACCATTATGGCGTTACCCCTGAGATGGTTTTTGATCTTCTTAACGGCTATGATTATGCCATTTATAATCTAAGTGCGTTTCTATCTAAGGATAAAAAAACGATTGATCGCCTCGAATTTATCCGCCAATATGAAAAAGAAGAACATTATTACTTCATTGCAAAGTAAGGATCTTGTACCCTTCAATACAAATTAATCATTACTCTTAGACAATAATGAGGTAGATTCGTTCTTTGTATATATATTCTGTTTCCAATTAACTATTTCATTGAGATGCATCAAGTAAAAAAGCAATTTATAAACGGTCTATTTGCATGTTTTTTAATCTGTTCTTGTTTAACATGGACCAAGGCTCAAAATGAATTGGCCATAGGAGAATGGGCATCACATCTACCTTATGGTGAAGGAAAGTGGGTCACGCAGAGTTCTGAAGACATAATATACTCTACAGGTTTATCTCTGCTATATCTGGATAAAGAAGACCTCAATCCAAGATTTGTAGATAAGGTCCGTGGATTAAGTGATGTGGGTATCGCTAGATTACAATACGATGATTTTAATGATCAATTAATCGTAGCATATTCTAATAGTAATCTAGACATTGTTAGAGGTGCTGATGTCATTAATCTTCCTTTTATAAAGGAGAATACAACTATTCTTGGAGACCGACAAATACTGGATATCTATGTAGCGAATGAAGAATACGCCTATATCTCGACCGCCTTTGGAATTGTACAACTTGATCTTCAGAGTTTGGAGTTTGCAACGACAGTATTTACAGAATTAAAAGTCAATCAAGTAACTGGCTTTGGAAACAGCTTATTCGCTGCTACTGATGATGGCTTATACAAGGTGGATCTTGAGCCAGGAGTTAATATTGGAGACTTTGGTCAGTGGGAATTGTTGGGAGAAAGCAGTGGCTTACCTACTTTATATGAAGCGCTTAATACTGTTTCGTACAGAGGCGCAATCTATTTTAGTGATGAAAAAAAGCTGTACAAATCTACAGATGGCAACAACTTTGAAGTCATTTACGAAAATTTAGAATCAAATCAAACGATCAAATATTTATCTGCTGAAGGCGCCAGACTTATGGTCGGAGTACTCAGAGAAGGACCCACTAAAAGTTTCGTTTTTTTCTATGATGAAAATGATGACTTTATTGAAGGTGGCGCTAATTGCATTGGTAAAATCCTATATGGAATAGAAGACGAAGAAGGAAGAATCTGGTACTGCGATGATTTTTACACGATTAGACATACGGAATCCTATACCTCTGGATGTTCAATGGATACTTATGACTCTCCTTATTCCTCAGCTGTCAGTGATATTATAACTTTTGATGGTAAAGTCTTAGTCGCTTCTGGTGGCGCTACAGAAAGCTACAATTATGACACTAATGAAAATGGAATCTATCTCTACGAAGATGGATCATGGAAAAATATTAACCGCTTCTTAGATGAACGTTTAGTAGGTATAAAAAACTTCTTTAGAGTAGCACAAAATCCTGTCACCGATAAATTATATTTTGGAGCTTTTGGCCTTTCAGGTACTGTAGGCTTAGTCGAATATATCGAAGAAACCGAAGGTATTGTCAAGTATGATAGAGATACCAATAGTAAACTTCAGGGCGCTCAAGGAGATGAAGGAAGTACTAGGGTTTCTGGTCTAGCTGTTGACCAACAAGGCAATCTTTGGATATGTAATCATCTCGCTCCAGAACCGCTAGTAGTATTTACCTCGGATAGTATTTGGCATAGCTATGAAATTCCGCAAAACCAATTGATAGCAAATGTGCAAATAGATCGTCAAGGTTATAAGTGGATGGTGGTGACTGGATCTGGTGGAGGGGTCATAGTCTTCGATGACAATGGGACTTTAGCCGACCCAACCGATGATAGAACTAGATTAATAAATAGCGGTAACAGTGAGCTACCTAATAATACTGTAAGATCTATAGATGTAGATAATGATGGTAATGTTTGGGTAGGTACCTCAGAAGGTGCTGTGGTTTTCGAATGCGGAGCTTCCGTTTTTGATACTGATGTTTGTACAGGAGTACAACGTAAAGTGGTGGTCGACGGAAATGTTGCCTTTCTTCTAGAGACCGAAGATGTATACGCTATAGAAACTGATGGAGGAAACAGAAAATGGTTCGGATCGAGGAATGGTATCTTTATCCAATCTCCAGATGGCGAAGATCAAATTAGAAGAATTACAAGTGAAAATTCACCACTATACGATAATAATATTATCCATCTAGAATTTGATGAGACTACAGGAATAATGTGGATCGCCAGTAATAAAGGACTACAATCAGTAAAAACAGAAACACTTGGTGCAGATGACAAACATGCCAGTGAAGTATATGCATATCCTAATCCTGTAAGACCTGATTATAATGGTCCGATAGCCATTAAAGGTTTGGTTAATGATGCCAACGTAAAGATCACAGATATCAATGGAAGACTAGTTTTTGAAACGACCGCATTAGGTGGACAAGCAATCTGGGATGGCAATGATTACAACGGAAGAAGAGCAGACACCGGAGTATATCTGGTATTCAGTAGCGGTGGACCAGCGTTTGGTACACCAGACAGTTTCGTAAGTAAGATCTTTATCGTTAAGTAATATCAAGATTTAGTCTACTGTTATAATATCTTGAATATAAAGCCAGTTCTTTTATCCAATGGTTGACACTAAGACATAGTAATTATAGCCTTCCAAAACTTAATAGGAGCAGATACCTTATTTTTGCTCCGATTTATTAAATCATAGTACCTGTTAACACAATATAAACTAGTATCGTTACTAGTGCGTATTGCTTTTATATATAATCAACACATGCGAACCCAATTTATATTACTACTCCTAGTAATCTCATCACTCTTTTCCTCTCTTACTGCGCAATCCGTTACTAAAGTATCAGGTAAAGTTATGGATGCCAATACCAAGGAGTTACTCCCTTTTGTAAATGTTACATTCAAAGGAACGAACGTGGGTGCTTCAAGTGACATAGATGGAGAATATGAAATCAATACTCGTTTTCCAAGCGATACTTTAGTGGCGTCTTATATTGGATATGAAGATCAATACTTCATTATCCAAAGAGGAGAGAAACAAAATATAGATTTTAAGTTACAATCTTCCGGTGTTGCATTACAGCAAATTGTATTTACTGAAAAGAAAGGTAAATACAGTAGAAAAAATAATCCCTCATTAGAGTTAGCTAAAAAAGTAACGGCCAATGCATACCAAAACCACTTAAAAGGTCTACCCTATTATCAGTATGACCAACATGAAGTGGTAAGAATGGATCTGAATAATATTACAGACAAATTTAAAGAAAGAAGATTTATAAGAAATTTAGATTTCCTTTGGGAATATGTAGACACTTCAGAAATAAATGGTCGTACATTCCTTCCTATTTTTCTGAGAGAAATCGTGTCTACCATTTACTATCGTAACCAACCGGAAAGCGAAAAAGAATACAGACACGCGGTTAATTATACCAATATAATAGAAAAGCTTGGTATGAACACTATCAACAATGCTATTGATGCTTTGTATACTGATGTGGATGTTTATGCTGATGTCATTCCTTTATTAGAAAATCAATTTGTAAGTCCACTTTCGAATGTAAGTCCTGGATACTATAGATATTATATTCAGGATACCACTGTTGTCAATGGCAGAGAAGCGATCAATCTCGCATTTATTCCTGAGGTCAAAGGAAGTCTAGGTTTTATCGGTAACATGTATATTTCCAATGATGATAGATATACAGTATTAAAAATCGATATGGGTATTGTAAAAGATATCAACCTCAATTTTGTAAGAGACCTTAGAATTATACAAGAGTTTAAACCCTATGATGATAATTTTATCAAGACTAAAGATGAAGTAATTATTGATTACTCTCTAACAGAAAATGGATTGGGCGTTTACGGAAATAAAACAGTGTACTATGACAAGTTCAAATTCGACCCTATTGACAACAGTAAGTTTGCAACGCTACAAAAAGTAGTCAACAATCCTAATGGATTACAGCAAGAAGAAACTTATTGGACAGAAAATAGAATCGGTCAATTAAGCAAAAATGACCTCGACACTTATGAATTAAGAGACACATTGGTCAATGACAAATACTTTAATCGGTATATGTATATTGGTAAAGTATTAGCCTCAGGATTTATTCCAATTGGTCCT
>CALBEE010000046.1 GCA_937927575.1 uncultured Saprospiraceae bacterium
TGTGGCGATGATGAGGATACATGTACTGAGAGTTCTTGGTACGAAGATCTCGATGGGGATGGACTAGGAAATCCAGACGTGAGTCAGATGTCCTGTGATCAACCAGAAGGATACGTAGCCGACAATTCTGACACGGATGATTCTGGCATTGTATCATCAAGTGGCACTCCTCTTTCAGCGTTTGACGAGTTTAATCCAGATGCTGTCAATATCTCCTTTGATGGAGATGAAATAACGATAGAATCAAATGGGCTTCCATTCCACACTACTCCTTATTGGGACGAAAGTAATAGTCTTTATATAGATCCAGTAATTGCGGATGCTAACCAAATGTCTCCGGGCAAAATTGGCAGTAGAGATTACACGTTAACTGTTTCTTCCGATCCACAAATTGCAAGTTCGTCCTCTTCTACTGGATTAGGTGCGATTGGTATTGCAATTTCTGGTGCTCCTATTTTCAATGATGAAGAAGGACCCAACATAGCCTTATCAGAAAATGTTGCTTCAGGATTTGACTATGCTGGAGGTCACATGGGACCTACTGGATATCATTACCATCTTGAGTGCGCTGATGTAGAAGAGAATACAACTTTATCCAGCAATGATGATCAATTGGTAGGTATACTACAAGATGGCTTTTTGTTATATGGAAGAAAGTGCAACGCAACTAGCGACTACCCTACTGACCTAGATGAATCTGGTGGACATATAGGTAGTACTCAGCACAGTGACGGTGAAGAATTTTATCATTATCATATTATCAATGAATTTTATGTTGGAGAATACATTATTCTTTTTGGAGGTGATCTTAAGGGAACACCAAATGGATTTATGTAAAAAATAACTACGAACGATACTAACCGAAGGAATTACCTCAAGAATATTTTTCTTTTTGGAGATTCCTTTTTTTTAATTAGTTGAAATGAAAATTTATATAAGTTTGATCTTTCTATTCGTACTAAGCATAGGATGTGATGAGTTAAAGAGTGAAAGGGACTCAAAGCTTGCTATATCAACCGAAAGCAACATCACTATTCCTAATGTTATAAAAGAACTATCTGACTTAAACTACAATCCAAACAATTCGCACTGGACTTTTGATGGTCAAATTTTTTCAGGATACGCAGTAAGCTATTTTCCCAATCAAACCTTAAAGGAAAAGATAGGAATTTTGGAGGGCAAAAAACATAATGCGTCTCTAAAGTGGTATGCAGACGGCCATCTGCAACGCTCTGCCCAATATGCAGGTGGCAAATTAGATGGATCCAAAAAAACATGGTCTCCAGATTCACTTCATGTATTAGTTTCCCATCTCAATTATCAAAGAGGAAAATTACATGGTATACAAACAAAATGGTATCCGACTGGCGAAATATTCAAAGTGCTCAATTTAAAAAATGGAAAGGAAGAAGGAATGCAAAAGGGATACAGAAAAAATGGTGAACTATATGCCAATTATGAAGCTCGAGAAGGTAGAATTTTCGGCTTAAAAAAAGCAGCTCTATGCTACGGCTTAGAAGATGAAAAAATTCAATATGCAAGATAGCTCTTTATTAATTATAGTACTCTCTATTTTTTTCTTAGGCTGTAAAGAAGAATTAAGAAAAAATAAAAGTAGAGTAGATCATCTACCCTTTTATAATGAAGCTACTTTTACGCCAAAATGGATAGATCCTAATGACAAAGTCTTAGAAACATTTCATCGCATTTCAGATTTTACTTTATTGAATCAAGAAGGCGAAACGGTAACTTCGAAAACATTTGAAGGTAAAATTTATGTTACTGATTTTTTCTTTACAGTTTGCCCAGGCATATGCCCTAAAATGATGGCTAATATGATGGATTTACAAGAAGCGTTTATAGACGATGAGGATATTCTACTGCTCTCACATTCTGTAACTCCAAAAAGAGATTCTGTACCAGTACTAAAAAGGTATGCTAAAAAGAAAGGTATTATATCAAATAAATGGCATCTTGTTACTGGTAGCCAAGAGGAAATTTACAAGTTGGGTCGAAAGGATTACTTTGTTGAAGAAGACTT
This sequence comes from uncultured Saprospiraceae bacterium, assembly GCA_937927575.1. GTDB lineage: Bacteria > Bacteroidota > Bacteroidia > Chitinophagales > Saprospiraceae > UBA1994. The sequence goes on from CALBEE010000046.1 coordinate 2,042, forward strand.
AGGCATCGAAAAAGAAATTGACGAATTCTTACATACTGAAAATTTTGTATTGATTGACAGACATGCTCATATCAGAGGTATATACAATGGCCTTAACAAAACCTCGATCAAACAATTAATAGATGATATTAAACTTTTAAAGAAAGAATAAGTCAATCTTCAAAAATTTAAATTTCATAGCTGGCCATATCACTTTACGCTTAGTACATATTCTTCTTAATTTCTGGGTAAAATTCTTGAAATAATATGAAAGCAAATTGATTGATAAAATTAGAAGATCTTAGCAAACCTTTCAATGCCATATACAGATCTCTAGCCTCTCATCACTTGCTCTTGCTGATTGATACTTTCGTCATGAATGTTCTTAAAATGTTTACTCACAAACTCTTCATTTAGATTATGTGCTTGAGCAAATCTTTTCCCTTTTTCTTGTATCGCTGCCCATCTCACTTTCTGATAAATAGAGATATTATTTTCTTTCTTAAAAGCGCCAATCTTTCTTGCGACATCCATACGATTGGAGAGTAGATTTAGGATTTCTTCATCGATATTGGTAATCTGCGATCTTAGCACTTCTAGTTCTGTCGGAAGAGGTCCGGTACCTACATCTCTTCTTACAAGATTATTTATCAGATCCGCATACACTTCTGGAGTAATTTGCTGAGAAGCATCTGTCCATGCGTCATCAGGAGTAATATGCGACTCGATCATCAATCCATCGAAATCAAGATCATAAGCCTTCTGTGACACAGCCGCTAAGATATCTCTACGGCCACAAATATGACTAGGATCACAAATCATAGGAACATCTGGCATCTCCTGCCTAAGAGCGATCGGAATCTGCCATTGTGGACGATTACGATAATACTTCTCACCTAGATATGAAAATCCCCTGTGTATCGCAGCGATCTCAGAAATACCTGCATTGCGTAATCGTTCGATTCCTCCGATCCAAAGCTTAAGATCTGGATTGATAGGATTCTTAACCATCACAGGGATATCTACACCCTTCAAGGCATTGGCTAACTCTTCCATTGCAAAAGGACTTACTGTAGTCCTAGCCCCAATCCAAAGCACGTCTATACCGAACTCAAGACATAAATCTACATGACTCGCTTTCGCTACTTCTACCGTAATTGGAAGTCCAGTTTCTTCTCGTGCTTCTTGCATCCATAGTAATCCTTTAGCACCTATGCCTTCAAAAGATCCAGGCATTGTTCTAGGCTTCCATATTCCTGCTCTGAGGATATCTACTTTATTTGTTTTACGAAGTCTACGAGCCGTTTCAAGCACTTGCTCTTTGGTTTCAGCACTACAAGGTCCAGCAATTTGTAGCGGACTTCCATTCTTACCTTTAAGAAGGCTATTAGGCTTTAATATATTACTCATTATTTTTTCGATTTTGTGATTATGTTTATTTACGTGTATCGCATTATTACATGCTCGCTTTTTAATTCTTTAAGACAGTTTTATAGCATTCAGACTCATTCCATTTAATACCCTTTTAATTTCATTGGCCCTCTCCATTAGCTCAATACTTTTGGACTTATCTCCCTCATCCAAGATTCTTTTAAACTCTGACAAATGATTAATATAACTGCCCAAAGCTGTAGAAAGATATTCACTATTGTTTTCAAAAATTGAAGACCATGTTTTTGGATTACTTTTAGCCAATCTTACTGTAGATTCAAAACCTGTACTCGCCAAATTAAAAATCTGCTTCTCATCATTTTCTATATCCAACACCGTCAAACTTAATGTAAATGCACTAATATGAGAAAGGTGAGATACATATGCCATATGCTTATCGTGATCGTCTGCCTGCATAAACAAGGATTGCATTCCCAAAAGGTTGAATATATCTACCACTTTTCTCAATGCATCCTCATCACTTAACCCTTCTTCGCAGATGATATTTTTCTTTCCTTTAAATAGATCAAATACCGCCGCTTTGGGTCCACTGAACTCTGTACCCGCTAAAGGATGCGCTGCAATAAATCTACTACGCTTTACATGGTCACGTACTGCTTCACAGATACCTCTTTTGGTAGATCCTACATCAAAAACCACTTGATTCCATTTAATCTTGTTCAGTACTAATGGAATTTTTTCTGCAATGAGATCAACAGGAATACATAAGCCTATAACATTAGAAGCAGCTACAAGATCATCCACTGACATCACCTCATCCACAACATCAAAATCCACCGCTTGCTCCTTATGTTTTTCACTCGCATCGGCACCCAATACTTTATATCCTGCACGTCTACATTCTTTAGCGATTGAACCACCGATAAGACCCAATCCAATTATTCCTATAGTCATAAAATTCCTACTTTTAAATTCTAAATTTCAAATTCCAAACAATTACAAAATTCCAAAATGTGCCTACTTCTCTTTCTATTACTCTTTGTAATTTTGCATTACTATTCTATTTAATGCTTCGGTTAATGTTTCTTCATTTGCGCATAGACTAATTCTTATATATCCTTCTCCCTTGGAACCAAAAATAAATCCTGGCGTAATGAATACTTTTCTTTCATATAATAATTGATCCACTAATTCTCTAGCGTCTTTCCATTGCTTTGAAATTTTGCCCCAAACGAATAATCCCACTGAATCTTTATCATACTGACAATCTATAGCATCCATTATTTTATGCACAATGTTCCTTCGTCTCGTATAAATATGATTTTGATTATCAAACCAACTTTGATTCATACTCAATGCGGTGATAGCAGCTTCCTGTATCGGCTTATACATACCACTATCCATATTGCTTTTAAATCGCATCACAGTGTCTATATAGGATTTGGCTCCACTCATAACTCCTACCCTCCAGCCAGCCATATTATAGCATTTGCTTAATGAATTTAATTCAATAGCCACTTCTTTTGATCCTTCGATACTCAACAAACTTAGGGGCTTATCATTAAGTATAAAAGCATAAGGATTATCATGGACGAGTAAGATTTTATGCCTATTAGCAAATACTATTAAATCTTCAAACAATGATTTAGTAGCTACTGCCCCAGTTGGCATATTCGGATAATTCAGCCACATAATTTTAACCCTTGACAAATCCTTCTTTTCTAACTCCGAAAAATTAGGCAGCCATCCATCTTGTTCATCTAATTCATAATAAATAGGTTTTGCTCCTGCCAGTTTGGTAGTCATTGCATAGGCTGGATAACCAGGGTTAGGTACAAGTGCCTCATCACCTGCTTCTAAAAAACTCATAGCAATATGCATGATACCTTCTTTGGATCCAATTAGAGGAAGTACTTCTGTTAGAGGATCTAGGTTGACCTTAAAGTATTTTGCATACCAATCTGAAAACGCCTTTCTCAAAGATGCAATACCTCTATAAGATTGATATTTATTTGCATGATCACTTTTAGCACTTTCATGCAGTTGATCTATAACTTCTTTAGGTGGCAATAAATCCGGGCTTCCGATTCCTAAGTTTATAATATTTTTACCTTCAGCATTGAGCTGTGCAATTTCGGCTAACTTAGTAGCGAAATAATACGTTGATACATTGGCGACTCTATTAGATGGAGATATGATCATAGACTGAATGCTTTTAATTGGGATGGTGCATTGAAAATAATTTCGTCCTTTTCATATAGACCAATTACTTCTATCATGGTAGTGACTTCTTGTAATTCTTCAATACAATCTTCATAATCATCTAAATCATCAAATTCTAAATCCAAGTGAAAGTAATATGTATTTACTTCTCCTAAGACTGGATATGATTGGAGTTTACTTAAATTAATATCGTGTTCGCTTATTATCTGAAGTACTTGTACTAAACTTCCTTTCTGGTGTGGCACTCTCAAATAGATAGATGCCTTATTAAAATCTGCCAATGATAAGGCTTGTGTTGAGTCTTGAGCAATAAAAAATCTAGTGAAATTTATTTTAGAAGTTTCAATGCTTGACGCTAATATCTCAAGACCATAAATGCTAGCAGCAGTCTCACTAGCAATAGCAGCTATACCTAGCAAATTATTATCAAGGATATTTTTTGCACTAAGGGCTGTATCCTCTTTTTCTACCAATCTGATATGTGGATATTTTCTTAAGAAAGTCAAACATTGATTCAAAGCCATAGGATGAGAATGCACCTCTTTAATATCTTCTATTTTTTGTCCTGGTATGACCATGAGATTATGACTTATTCTTAGATACACCTCACCTATTACTCGTAAATGATTTTCTCTTAAGATTCTATAATTCTGAAGAAGGCTACCTGCAATACTATTTTCTATAGCTATAATGGCCAAATGGTCCGATGGATTATTAACCAAGGTAGAGGCCAATTCGGTAAAAGTACGAGCCGGTACTATTTCCAATGGAAGGTCTCCAAAATATTTGTGAGCTGCTTCTTCGTGAAAACAACCTGCAACGCCTTGAACTATAATTTTCTGCTTCTTCATAATCACACATAAAAAAAGAGCCCCATTTCACAATAGGACTCTTTATATATCTTTAGTTCACACTAATACATTAAGGTCCTATCTTTCTTTCCAGAAAAAGTAGTAACCAAAATAATATGCATTAAATGTTCTGTTCATAATTAATAATCTATTACAATACTAAGTGTAATTATTACAATATTCAAGAAATAAGTCAAAAGAAATCCCTAAACCAAAGTATTAGACGTCAACAATTCACTTATATACTTACCTACTTCACTACAACTTTTACCATTGGAAGAATTGAGATCTGGAGTCAAATAGCCGCTTAGAATGCATTCATTTACCGCCTCTCGTACCGATTTAGCCTCTTCTAACATTCCAAAATACTGTAACATCAAAGCCGCAGATAATACCATGGCAAATGGATTCGCGATATCCTGTCCTGCTCCTTCTGGCCAAGATCCATGTACGGGCTCAAACAATGCATATTGCTCTCCTATAGATGCAGACGGTAATAATCCTAGCGATCCTGCTATTACGCTTCCTTCATCAGAAAGGATATCGCCAAATATATTGGACGTTACGACTACATCAAATCTTCTTGGATTCAGGATCATTTGCATACAAGCATTATCGATGTATAAATAATCCTTTTCAACATTAGGATAGTCTTCGGAAACTCGATCAAATATTTCTCTCCATAACCTTGAAGTTTCTAATACATTGGCCTTATCGACAAGAGTAACTTTATTTCTTCTTTTGATCGCTGCATCAAAGGCTTGTCTTACAATTCTTTCTATTTCATGGTCATGATACTCACACTTATCGTAAGCGTATGTATTATCATCCGACCTTCCACTCTCGCCAAAATAAATACCTCCGATCAATTCACGGTAGATCACAAAATCAACATCCTTAATCCTTTCATTCTTCAATGGTGACATATCCAACAAGCCGTCATAAGCCGTTACAGGTCTTACATTACAATATAAGCCTAATTCTTTTCTGATCGCAAGTAAACCTTGTTCTGGTCGAACTTTCATAGTGGGGTCAGAATATTTTGGATGACCTATTGCTCCCAATAATACTGCATCTGAAGATTTACAAGATTGTACTGTTGCTTCTGGTAAAGGTACTTCAGTTTCTTCGATGGCGACACCACCTATTAATTGATAGTCGTAATTAAATACATGTCCATATCGATCACACACCGCATCTAAGACGTGGATCGCTTGCGCCATCACTTCAGGTCCTATTCCATCGCCACTTAATACAGTTATATTTTTTGTTGCCATTTTACTCTTCTTAATTAATACATGATTTGCAAGTTCTCAAATGCTTCAATTTTATCTTTCTGCGATATTAAATAATCGATATCATCATATCCATTTTGAAGACACATCTTCTTATAGCTACCGATCTCAAAAGAAAATGCTTCTTCAGTATCCATTACTGTGAAAGACTGTTCTTTCAGATCAACTTCAAATTTACATTTAGGATTTTTCTCTATTGCTTTGAAAATGGAATCTAATTCATCTGCCGTCAATTGTATTGGAAGTATGCCATTATTAAGCGCATTACCTTTAAATATATCCGCAAAAAAACTACTCACTACCACTCTAAATCCATAATCTCCCAATGCCCAAGCGGCATGTTCACGACTGGAACCACAACCAAAATTATTGCCGGCGATAAGGATCTCACCCGAATACAAATCATTATTAAGGACAAAATTATCTACAGGAGTATTATCATTATTATACCTCCAATCACGAAATAGATTATCTCCAAATCCTTCTCTTGTCAGTGCCTTAAGAAATCTTGCTGGGATGATCTGATCAGTATCAACATCTTCAATGGGAAGCGGTACTGCGGTAGACTTTATATTATTCAATGGTCTCATTCTCAAATAATCATTTTAATGAATCAATTCCCTCACATCTTCAATCCTCCCACTTACAGCTGCGGCCGCTGCCATCAAAGGGCTAGCCAAAATTGTCCTTGCTCCGGGACCTTGCCTACCCTCAAAATTCCTATTACTTGTGGAAATACAATATTCGCCTGCAGGTACTTTATCTTCATTCATGCCCAAACATGCAGAACATCCAGGTTCTCTTAATTCAAATCCAGCCTCTTCGAATATTTGATCCAGACCTTCCTCTTTGGCTTGTGCTTCTACTTGCTTAGAACCAGGAACAATCATTACGCTTACATCATCTGCTTTACGCTTACCTTTCACAAAATCAGCAACAATTCTCAAATCTTCGATTCTTGCATTGGTACAACTTCCAATGAATACATGTTGAATTTTATGCCCTAATAAGGATTGCCCTTTTTGGAAATTCATATATGACAATGACTTATCGAAAGATTCTATATTCTCAACCTCTGGAATCGAAGCATCGATTTTAATACCCATTCCTGGATTTGTACCATAAGTAACCATTGGAGCAATATCCGAAGCATCAAAATGTTCCTCTCTATCAAACACAGCCCCATCATCAGACTTTAATGTTTGCCAATAGCCCATAGCCTTTTCCCAGGCCTCGTCTTGAGGTGCACGTTCCCTTCCTTTGATATAATCAAATGTAGTTTCATCTGGTGCGATCATACCTCCTCTAGCACCCATTTCGATGCTCATATTACAAATTGTCATCCGGGCTTCCATTGACAAAGATGTAATCGCTGAACCAGCATACTCAATAAAATATCCTGTACCTCCTGCAGCGGTAAGTTTGGAAATGATATATAGAATAATATCCTTTGCATAGACTCCCTTGCTTAATTTACCATCAACAGTGATTCGCATTGTCTTTGGACGATTCATTAAGATACATTGTGTTGCAAGAGTCTGTTCTACTTGACTGGTACCTATTCCAAATGCTATACAACCAAAGGCACCGTGCGTACTCGTATGACTATCACCACAGACAATGGTCATCCCTGGTTTAGTGACTCCTAACTCAGGACCTATGATGTGTACTATGCCATTCTTTTCATGTCCCAACTGGTAAAGCTCCACACCAAATTCATCGCAATTCTGAGTTAGTTTATTTACTTGTGCTCTAGACATGGGTTCTGAGATGGGTAGATGCTGATTGATCGTAGGAACATTATGATCAGCAGTGCCCAATGTCTTATGGGTTCGCATGACAGGTATTCCTCTCCGTCTCAATCCATCAAAAGCTTGAGGACTTGTGACTTCGTGAATAAAATGTTGATCGATATAAAGAATATCAGTTCCATCAATTGAATCCACGATATGCGATTCCCATAATTTATCGAATAAAGTTTTTTGCATTTTGCTATATTAAAAAAGATTTGACGACAGCTAAAACATTTAAAATTCACTTACTTAAAAGCTGCGCCAAATCTAAAAACTGGATAAAGATTCTTGAATATCTAAATTGCTCTTTTGAATATCGAACACAGCATATCGTTGAGATCGTTATCATTTACTTCAGCTTGCCTATCTGCAATATGGATGAACTCTTTGTAGACGATATCTAATTCATCTTTAGACAAATCAAATCCAATATTCTTAGAGCGATAGGCCAAAGCTGCGCGACCACTACGAGCGGTCAACACAATTTTACTATGATCAATGCCCACGGTCTTTGGATCAATAATTTCATAATTGGCTCTATGCTTAATTACTCCATCTTGATGAATTCCTGATGAATGAGCAAAAGCATTTTCTCCAACGATGGCTTTATTAGCTTGTACAGGCATGGACATACTATCAGAAACCAATTTGCTAATCGGATTTAGCATCGGCGTTATTATATTCGTTTGATATATACCTCGAAACCTATGATTTAATATCATCACCACTTCTTCCAATGCAGTATTTCCAGCACGCTCTCCTATTCCATTTACAGTACATTCGACTTGCGTCGCTCCATTGATAATAGCCGCAATAGAATTCGCAGTAGCCATACCTAAATCATTATGACAATGTGCCGAAATTTCACACTTATCTATTCCTTTTACATTTTCCACTAAATACTTAATTTTCGCTCCATATTCTTCCGGCATACAATAACCTGTGGTATCAGGAATATTTAAAACTGTTGCACCTTCGTTCACTACAGCTTGAATTACTTTTGCCAAATACTCATTACTTGTACGTCCAGCATCCTCTGCATAAAATTCAACATCTTCTACGAAACCTTTAGCATATTTTACAGCTGCTCTTGCCCTTTCAATAATCTTATCTGGAGTAGAATTAAATTTATATTTGATATGATCTGGTGAAGTGCCGATACCGGTATGTATTCTAGGAAATTTAGCATATCTCAAAGCTTCCGCAGCCACTTTAATATCCTTTTCAACTGACCTAGATAAAGCACAAATGGTTGTACTTTGCAATTCTTTTGAAATCATTTCTACGGCTTTAAAATCTCCAGGACTAGATATAGGAAATCCAGCTTCTAAGACGTCTACACCCAAGGCTTCTAATTGTTTTGCTACAATCATTTTCTGTCTATGATTCAACTTACAACCAGGCACTTGCTCACCGTCTCTTAAGGTAGTATCAAAAATTTTAATTTGTTTTGTCATATACTATCTAACTTCAATAAATATTCTATTCAAATATAAATGTGATCAGATTAGGTAAATCACCAACATATAATTAACATTACGACATCTAACAATTAATAATTCTACCTTAAACACTGTTTTTCAACAAGTTACACAAACATTAACTACAATGCCTAAAGTATCAACAGAACATTTATTAGAGGTAATACGAAGTCTCACCAAAGCTGAAAAAAGAAATTTCAGAATGTATGCTGAGCGAAATAATAAAGACTCTGCTCTACTATTTGTACAGGTCTATGACTTCCTAGATAAGTATGACAAGTACGACGAAAAATTATTATTAAAAAAAATTACAGGCATTAAAAAATCTCAATTATCTAATATAAAAGCACATCTATACAAACAATTACTTGCAAGCCTAAGAAGGATAGATCGAAAGACTGAATTAGACATTACCATCAGAGATCAACTTGACTATGCAAGAATACTTTACAACAAAGGATTATACCAAGCCAGTTTATCGCTTTTGGATAAAACTAAAAGTATAGCTTGGGAACATGGATATTTTTCCAGCGCATTATCAGCCTTAGAATTCGAAAAATTTATAGAGAGTCAATACATTACTGGCAGCATGTATCCAAAGGCAAAGCTCATTACAGATCAGACGGCAGAGCTCATGGAAAAATTGGCACTTACACATCGCTTATCCAATCTCTCCCTTTCCATGTATGCCTATTATTTACAACATGGACACATCAAAAAAGGACCAATCTTACAAGAAGTATCTGATCAATTCACTCAAGCATTACCTAACATTGATTATCGCTCAATGGATTTTTATCAGAAGCTATATTTTACCCAATCCCATGCATGGTACAATATGATGATTCAGGACTTCCCTAATCACTTTAAACACGCCAAAAGGTGGATTGATTTATTTGATGAATACCCTAAGAAAAAACAATCTGAAACTACACTATATATAAAAGGACTGCATAATGTACTTTCGGCATTATTCATGAATAACGCTACAAAAAAATTCATTAATTATTATGACCAACTAATACATTTTAAAAAAGTAGCAAAACTCAAAACTACTATAAATGAGAAAAGTCAATTAACCTTATACCAAACCTTACACACAATTCATAAAATATACCTCACAGCAGAATATTCGAAAAATATAAAACACCTCAAACCTATTGAAAACTTAATCAATAGTAATCCATACAATTGGGATACGCATCGCATATTGGTATTAAAATACAAGGTGGCTTGTGTTTACTTTGGCGCTAGCAAACATGATCAGGCTATTACATTACTCAATCTGATCATCAATAAAAATTACAGCAACATAAGACAAGATATTCAATGCTATGCTCGAATACTAAATCTCGCAGCTCACTTTAACTTAGGTAACGAAACCCTTGTAAATTATCAAGTAAGGAGCGTCTATAGATTTTTACTCAAAATGGATCAACAAGAAAAAGTATTACAGGAAATATTTAAATTCTTAAGAAAGACTCCGAACATTTTACCTTCCCAACTTAAAACAGAATTCAGAAAATTGAGAGCTAAATTACGCCCACTTTCCAAAGATCCTGCTGAAAGAAGGCCATTCATCTACTTCGATATTATTTCGTGGCTTGATAGTCGTATAAACGGAACAAAAATAGAAATTGAAGTTCAAAAGAAAGTCAAGAGATAAATATACTCATACAGCTATTATCAGTACCAAGTAATCATTGATTAAACCAACATATCCATCAATACTGCATTATCATTTAGATAACCACCAAAAAAATCTTGCTCTTTCATCCTAGATAATAAAGGAGCAAAATCACCTTTTCCTTTTAGTTCTACACCCACCACAGCTGTACCTTTTTCTCTAGATGTTTTCTTGGTGTATTCGAAATGAGTAATGTCATCTGTAGGTCCAAGCACTTCAGCTACAAATTCTTTTAAGGCCCCTGCTCTTTGTGGAAACTTCACCAAAAAATAATGTTTCAGTCCTTGATATAACATAGCCCTTTCTTTGATCTCCTCCATACGAGTAATATCATTATTTCCTCCACTAAGAAGACACACTACATGCTTCCCTTTTATTTCATCCGCATACTGATCCAAAGCAGATAATGCCAAGGCACCTGCAGGCTCTAATACAATCGCAGCTTTATTATAAACGTACAATATGGTTTCACAGATTTTACCTTCATCCACTGTCAACATATCATCAAGATTAGACTGACAGATATTAAAGTTCCTCTCTCCGACCCTCTTAACAGCCGCACCATCCACAAACATATCTATTTCTAGTAGTTTTTTATTGACTTGTTCAGCTAATGAATTAGACATGGAAGGTGCTCCTTTGGGCTCCACTCCTATGATCTTAGTATGAGGTGATAAGTCTTTCAATACACTACTCAAACCTGCCGCCAAGCCACCACCGCCAACTGGAAGAAAAACATAATCGATAGGAATTCTGCTTTGCTTTAACAGTTCTAAACCTATAGTTGCCTGCCCCTCTATTACCTTTTCATCATCAAATGGGTGTATGAAAGCCATATTATTAGCCAGGCAATAATTTTTTGCATGCTCACTCGCTTCATCGAAAGTATCACCAATCAATATCACTTCTATAAATTCTTGACCAAACATTCTGACTTGTTCTATTTTTTGTCCAGGTGTTGGACTAGGCATAAATATTTTTCCTTTGGTCTTTAATGCCCTGCACGAATATGCCACGCCTTGTGCATGATTACCCGCACTGGCACAGACGACTCCATTGGCTAACACCTCAGCTGATAATGATTTCATTTTGTTATAAGCGCCTCGAATCTTATAGGATCTTACTATTTGCAAGTCTTCTCGCTTCAAGAAAACATCACAATCATATTGCTTCGAATAATTAATGCTGCGAATAAGAGGAGTCGTTATGGCAACACCATCCAAGAGCTTTGCAGCACGTCTCACGTCACCGATATCAGGATAATATTTTAACTGAACACTCATACTTATGCGAATACTACTTCTTGTGATTTCGAATCAGATTTTATAGACTTCATTGCCGTCATAGCGGCTCTTAATCTTTTACCAATATGCTCAATTGGATGATTTCTAATCGCTTCATTTATTTCTATCAATTCTAGATTATCTACTTCCTGATTTGACTGATATGCTTTACCAATAATGTTAGTCGTCACTGTTTTCATAAAATCATTTAACAAGGGTTTGCAAGCATGATCAAAAAGATAACAACCATACTCTGCAGTATCGGAAATCACCCGATTCATTTCGTAGAGCTTCTTCCTAGCAATTGTATTTGCGATCAAAGGCAACTCATGTAATGATTCGTAATAAGCTGATTCTTCGATGATACCAGCACTAACCATAGTTTCGAAAGCTAGTTCTACTCCTGACTTCACAAATGCCACTAAAAGTACTCCATGATCAAAATATTCTTGTTCGGAAATATGTTGGTTTGTCAATTCTGTTTTTTCGAAAGCAGTTTCTCCGGTGGCAGCCCTCCAGTGCAAAAGTTCAGCATCATCATTGGCCCAATCTGCCATCATAGTACTTGAAAAATGTCCAGAAATCACATCATCCATATGCTTTTCAAATAACGGACGCATGATCTGTTTTAATTCTTCCGACAACCTAAATGCCTCCATCTTAGCTGGATTTGAAAGTCGGTCCATCATATTCGTCACTCCTCCATGCTTAAGGGCTTCGGTTATCGTTTCCCACCCATATTGAATCAATTTGGCTGCATATCCAGCTTCAATACCTTGGTCTACCATCTTATCAAAAGATAAAATTGCTCCCGTCTGCAATAAGCCACATAAAATGGTTTGCTCTCCCATCAAATCACTTTTGACCTCCGCCACAAATGAAGATTCTAAAACTCCAGCGCGGTGTCCGCCAGTAGCTACTGCATATGCCTTTGCTTGAGCCCAACCTTTATTTTGAGGATCATTTTCTGGATGTACCGCAATTAGCGTAGGTACTCCAAAACCTCTTTTATATTCTTCTCTTACCTCAGTACCTGGGCACTTAGGTGCTACCATAATCACAGTAAGATCTTCTCTAATTTTCATACCTTCTTCTACTATATTAAATCCATGTGAATAACTTAAGGTAGCGCCCACCTTCATTAAAGGCATTACTGAATTCACAACGTTGGTGTGTTGTTTATCAGGAGTAAGATTTAGTACTAAATCCGCCGACGGTATCAATTGATCATAAGTGCCAACGACAAATCCATTTGAAGTAGCATTTTTATAGGAAGCTCTTTCTTCGTCGATAGCTTTCTGTCTCAATGCATAAGCAACATTTAAACCAGAGTCTCGCATATTGAGTCCTTGATTTAACCCTTGAGCACCGCATCCAATAATTACAATTTTCTTTTGTTTCAATACTTCCACCCCATTTTCAAATTCAGAAGCTTCCATAAATCGACACTTGCCTAATTGATCAAGTTGATTTCTTAATGTAAGTGAGTTAAAATAATTTGCCATTTTGTATATTTTTTCTTTTTTGTGTAATGAGTGATTGCCAAAAGCTATTTAATGGCTTTTAATGTTTTAGAAATTTCCATTGGTTCCTTAGTTACCGCGATACGTCCTGCTCTCACGAATTGCAAGATTCCAAATGGCTTTAAATCTTCATAAAGCTTTTCGATTTCCTTTTTCATTCCTGACTTTTCCAACACGAAAAATTCTTTATTTACCGTAATTATCCGGGCGTTACTCTCCTTGATAATATTCTGAATCTGTCCTTCTTCAAATAAGAGATTCGACTTCACTTTAAATAAGCAAGATTCTTGATAAATCGTATCTTCATCTAGATGGTAGTAAGCTTTTATCACTTCGACTTGCTTTTCGATTTGTCCAATTATCTTCTTCATTTGCTCTTCGATGACATAGATTAATATCGTCCATCTACTTACCCCTTCGATTTCAGATTCAGAAGAACTAATACTTTCAATATTGACATGTCGCCTTTGAAAAATTGCGGAAATCCGATTGAGCAATCCAATATTATTTTCAGTATACACCGATACCGTATAGAGTTGTATTTTATTATTCATCTTACTTTAATATTATATCTGAGACCGAAGCACCAGAAGGAACCATCGGAAAAACATTATTTTCTTTACCTACCATTACTTCAAGCAAAAAACTTCCTTTACTATTTAAAAATTGATCAAGAGCATCATCTAATTCTTCTCTCTTCTCGACTTTATTTGATGGAATATGATATCCCTTTGATATTATTTGAAAATCAGGATTAAGCATTTCAGTAAATGAATATCTCCGATCAAAAAACATCTCTTGCCATTGTCTTACCATCCCCAAAAATTCGTTGTTGAGAATCAAGATTTTAACATCCACACCAGACTGGTAGATAGTTCCTAACTCTTGGATAGTCATCTGAAAACCTCCATCACCAATAACAGCAATTACTTGTCTTTCTGGCGCACCGATTTTAGCCCCTATCGCTGCAGGCAAAGCGAAGCCCATCGTCCCCAATCCGCCTGAAGTAATATTAGATCTCCATCTTTTAAATTGATAGTAGCGCTGCGCTACCATTTGATGCTGACCTACATCAGTTACTATAACTGATTCTCCATTAGTTTTATCCGAAATCATGTTTATCACTTCACCCATGGATATAGGTTTATCATCATCGGGTTTCAGTTCTTGCCTAATCACTGCATCGTACTCTTCTTGATATAAATCTTTGAATTGCTTCAACCAATCTTTATGCTCTCTCTCATTAATGAGCCTAGTTATTTGAGGTAATGTAAATTTGCAGTCGCCCAAAACAGCCACATCAGCCCTTACGTTTTTATTTATTTCTGCTGGATCCAATTCTAAATGAATCACCTTAGCCTGTTTAGCATATCTACTCAGGTCTCCAGTCACTCTATCATCAAAACGCATTCCTACAGCAATCAATACATCGCATTCATTCGTCATTTTATTAGGCCCATAATTCCCATGCATACCTAACATACCAACATTCAGCGGGTGGTCATTATTGAGAGCTGATAATCCCATTATCGTCCATGCAGAAGGAATACCTGACTTCTCTACAAAAGATTTAAATTCATTTTGAGCGTTTGCCAATATTACTCCTTGACCAAAAAGTATCATTGGCTTCTTAGCAGCATTGATTAGTTCGGCCGCTTGACGAATACATACTTGATCAACTTCAGGAATAGGTATATAACTTCTAAATTGATGACATGAACTATACTCAAAATCTACTTTTCCGAATTGCGCATCCTTAGTGATATCTATCACTACAGGACCCGGACGACCACTTCGAGCGATATAGAAAGCCTTCGCTACCGCTGCTGGAATCTCTTCTGCTTTGGTGATTTGAATATTCCATTTTGTCACAGGCATCGAAACGCCCATTACATCAGTTTCTTGAAATGCATCTGTGCCCAATAATGAACTAGCCACTTGACCTGTAATGCAAACCATAGGTGTAGAATCAATTTGTGCATCTGCAATACCTGTGATTAGATTAGTGGCTCCAGGGCCAGAAGTTGCAAACACTACTCCCACCTTTCCAGAGATTCGTGCATAGCCTTGCGCAGAATGAGTAGCGCCTTGTTCATGTCTCACAAGTATATGATTGATTCGATCTTTATAGCCGTATAAAGCATCGTAGATCGGCATTATAGCACCGCCTGGATATCCGAATATAGTCTCTACTTCTTCAGCTAGCAAGCACTTAATTAAGGCTTCTGCACCTGTGATAGTTTGCACTTTATTTTTTTCTAAAACTTCCATAAGTTATGATTTAGCTTTCTCAATAATTAACGATCTGTGACACATCCTAATGACGCAGAAGTCACACTCTTAGCATACTTATACAGCACTCCTCTTTCTACTTTTAAAGTCGGAGCTTTCCATTCAGATTTTCTTATTCGAATTTCATCATCTGACAATTCTACATTGATTGTATTTTGAACTGCGTCTATAGTTATGAGATCTCCGTCTTTTACTAAAGCGATCATACCACCGACTTGAGCTTCTGGGGTGATATGGCCTACCACAAAACCATGTGTCCCTCCTGAGAATCTTCCGTCAGTAATCAATGCTACATCATTTCCTAAACCTGCACCAATAATAGCCGCAGTAGGCTTAAGCATCTCAGGCATGCCCGGACCACCTTTCGGTCCTTCATATCTAATCACTACGACATCACCTTTCTTGACCTTACCTTCGGCAATACCATCATTAGCCGCATACTCTCCATCAAATACTTTTGCTGGACCAGTAAAATTCAATCCTTCTTTTCCCGTTATTTTAGCCACCGAACCATCTTCTGCAAGGTTGCCAATGAGTATTCGGATATGACCGGTTTCCTTAATGGGCGAATCTATGGGATGAATTATTTCTTGATCAGCTTTAAGCGTTTTGACTGAAGTCAAATTCTCAGCTAAAGTTTTACCAGTTACAGTCAAACAATCTCCATGTAGCAATCCTTGATCGAGTAAATATTTCATCACCGCAGGTACACCACCTACATTATGTAGGTCTTCCATCATATACTTTCCGCTAGGTTTTAGGTCAGCAAGAAAAGGTGTCTTATCACTTATTCTTTGAATGTCTTCTAAATCGAATTGAATACCGGCCGCATCAGCTATTGCTAAATAATGTAAAACAGCATTAGTAGATCCTCCAAGAGCAGTTACAACAACCAATGCATTCTCTAAAGACTTTTTTGAAATAATATCTGATGGTTTAATATCCTGAGCTAAAAGCTTCATAATTGCTCTACCGGCTTCTTCACATTCTTCTTGTTTGGGATTACCATCTGCAGGATTTGAAGAATTATAAGGTAAGGCAAATCCTAAGGCCTCTAAAGAAGCTGCCATAGTGTTAGCAGTATACATCCCACCACAAGCACCTGCTCCCGGACAAGCATGTTCTATTACAGCATCAAATTCTTCTTCATCAATCTTACCAGAAACCCTCTCACCCCAAGCCTCAAATGCTGAAACAACATCTAGTTTGCGACCTTGATAATCTCCTGGTGCAATGGTACCTCCATAGACTAATATAGCAGGTCGATCCAATCTCAATATTGCCATCATAGCACCGGGCATATTCTTATCACATCCTACTACTGTTACTAATCCATCGTAGCTCATGCCTCCCATCATCATCTCCATCGAGTCAGCTATCAAATCACGTGAAGGAAGCGAATATCTCATTCCTGGTGTTCCCATGGATATACCATCACTTACCCCTATAGTATTAAATACCAAACCCACACCTCGACTTTCATTCACTCCTTTTTTGACCAACTGTGCCAAGAGATTTAAATGCATATTACAAGGATTTCCTTCGTAACCCGTACTTCCGATTCCCACTAAAGATTTATTAAAATCCTCTTTCGACAATCCTATTGCATGCAACATCGCTTTAGCAGCAGGTTGACTATCATCTTGGGTTACACACTTACTATATTTTTTATTGATCATTATAAATTTCGCTTAATACAACTCAAAAAAAAAAGCGCCTCTCAAAACTGAGAAGCGCTCTATATCATTTCAATACTAGCAATTTCTTCTCAGGTCGTACATTGGATAATGACAACTATAATGTTGATAATAATATTGATATTTCTTTTCATAATTCTACGTAGTATCGAGTCGATACTTTTTCATTTTAAAAAAGGTAAATGAACCCTATCCAATTTTGAATGTCAATGTAAACATAGAAATAAATTTTCGTGCATCTGGCACATTCCTATTTATTACTACGACATCCAAAAACCAACAAACCTACTTAAACAACTGATTTTCAATAATTAAACGCTTCTATTTCTACTATATCTAAATCATTTATTACAATGTAAAATAGTTTTAATTATTACTCTTCTAATGTTTCTTGATCTGATTCTCGATTAGAAACTGGATTAGCATCTGCTTTTGATTTAGGCTTTTCGGTAGTGTCTTTTCCTCCAAAAAATCTTCTAACCCCTGCAAACAAACCAAAAATAGCTATGGCAATGATCTTCCAAAATTTTGCCAATAAGATTCCCAATTTAGCCAAGATTCCAGCTTTGGCTAAGACTTTACCTGCAATCAATCCTCCAATACCTACCGCTGCAACCTTATCATATTTTGAATCAAAATCTGAATACTTACTTCCTTCATTATAATGAACGGAAGCTAAAACATGCGGAGCATCTTTTTCTACCAAGTCCAAAATTCCCATCGTACCAATGGCATTCAAATTTATCAATCCTCTTCTTCCTAAAATTCGAATATTATAATTTAAAGTATTTTCATCTGTGTCTTCAAATTTCAACTCTTGAGCCCAATATAATTTATTAGTGGCTTCATCATAATGTGGTGGTGCTGCCCAACCCACAACTTCATAGGTAGGATAGCCAAGAGATTTTCTTTCAGGGTTAAATGAGCGAGTATCTTCCTGGATCCCTTCTAATAACTCATCATAATCGATTTCTTTGGCATCTTCATCATCTATGTAGCCTTCCTCAGAATAGGTTACTTCAATAGCATAAGTCACATCTTTAATCACACCATTGGCCTTAGGGACTAACATCCCTTCTGGTGCCACATCTGATGGAGGATTACCCCATAAGTCGGTAAGGACATACACAGCTTGCTCACTATTTAAAAATTTAAAATCATCCGGCACATCAATGTAAGCATCACCATCTAAGATATCTACTCTACCTGTCTCATAGGCAAGTGCATTTTCGATACTATCCATGAGAAATTCGAATTGTAGAGAATCAAATTCTTCTTGTGCAATGGTGAACTGTAAAGAGAAAAATAAAAGAAATAGGGAAATGTAGTATTTCATTACATTCTAATTTAAAGGGTTTAAAATTGAGTTTTACAACTTTGAATGTATGAATGTTTTTTAGAATCCCATAATTAATTATGTATCTGGAAAAATCTGCCGATCGTAATAGCATCTAATTCAAATTATATATGAGAGTAAATTTCTCCGTTAATGCCTAGAGGGTAAGAGAACAGTAAAAAGTAAAATCCTAATACTATTTGGCTTTATTTTTAATCCTGAGGATACATTAAAACCACGTCTGCACCACTTAATACATTATGACTAATAATTTCTATTGCTACGGCTTTCTGGCTTCTTTCTTTCAATGAAGCAGAAAAACTATCTAGTCAAAAACTAAAAAGCACACAAGAATTTCTCCTTGTGTGCTAAATTAATTTTTGATTTATCTTGGATTAACTTTCTGATGATAATCTATCCTTCACCATCAAGAATGTTGATTCGCGCGACTATAACTACTTCTTTATCTTCGTTAAACACCCTGATCATGGCAGTAGTAAATAATCTAGCTTCGTAATCAAATGCGCTCACGTCATTAACAATTATTTCCCCTGTAGATTCATCTACCATCAGTGCGGCAGCAGGTTCTTGCATTAACATTTCGTAGGATATATCTCCCCTGTTAGTAGTAGCCGAAATAAATCCTAAACTCATTCCCATCTCAGGATTTTCTTCTATGTCCACTACAAATTCTTGAGCACTAATCGTAATAGGTTCTAACTCTTCCTTGCCACATGACAACATAATAAACAATATTGCCGACAAGGCTGCAATTCTTAAAATAAACGACTTCATTACCTAATCTCTCTTTTATCTATTCTCTTAATATAATATGTTCTAAACATCACAATAATCTTTAATGTGACACCAAACCTTTATTAAGACCCTATCTCGTTCACCTATTTTTTCTTCTTAGCAGCAGGCTTTTTCTTGGCAGCTGTTTTTTTCTTTGCAGGAGCTTTCTTTTTCTTCACAAACGCACCAGGATATTCCGCTTCTATGAGTTTCATAAACTCCTCTTTCTTCATCTCTTTAGCTTTCTCAGTAGTAATCCGTTCACCATCCACTTTTGGGATTTTTACATTCTTCTTCTTATACTTAATGAATGGGCCCCATCTACCATTTTCTACAGTAAATCCTTCATCTGGAAATTGGAAAATATATCTATTGGCTTCCTTTTCAATCTTCGCCGCAATCAGTTCATGCATCTCTTCTTGCGTTAGATTATCCGGATCATACCGACGAGGAATATTGATAAACATCGATTTATACTTCAAGAAAGGGCCAAAACGTCCTTTTCCTTTAGTGACATCTTCACCTTGATATGTAGTGACTGGTTTATCTTCTTCTAATTTGATTTTTACGTACTCTATAGCCTTATCCAAATCAAGCTCCATAGGATCCTCAGACTTAGGTATGTTGACGTATTTTTCATCATACTTAATATATGGCCCAAAGCGACCTTGGTTGATTGTCACTTCTACACCTTCAAAATTGCCTAAAGTCTTAGGAAACTTAAATAACTCCAGCACTTCTTCTAAGGTAATAGTCTCCATTGATTGACCTGGCTGAAGACTTGAAAAACGCGGCTTACCTTCTTCGCCCACTTCTTCTCTAGTACCTATCTGAGCCGCTGGACCATATCTCGACATCTGCACTAAAATAGAGTGACCCGTCTCTTCATCAATACCTAATACTCTTTTACCTTTAGCTCGCTCTGCGTTCTCAATTGTATCTTCAACTTTATGATGGAATGGTTCATAAAAACTCATGATCCAACTCTGCCAATCTTTTCCTCCAGCAGCTATTCCATCTAGTTGATCTTCTACTTCCGCTGTAAAATTAAAATTCATGACATCGTTAAAATGCTCAGTCAAAAAATCTGTAACCACCATTCCGATATCACTTGCATATAGTCTATTACTAGTAGATCCAGTAATTTCTGTTTGCCTGACCATTTCCACTTTATTGGATTTCAAGCTATATACATCATATTCTCTTTCTATTCCTTCTCTACTCTCTTTGGTAACATAGCCACGTCCTTTATCCATAATTTTGGATATCGTCGGTGCATAAGTCGACGGTCTGCCGATTCCTAATTCTTCTAATTTTTTGACTAGACTCGCTTCAGTATATCTTGAAGGTCCCCTTGAGAACTTTTCTGTTGCAAGCATTTCATCTAAGTCCAATACTTGATCCACATTCAGTGGTGGCAGTATTCCTTTTGCTTCTCCTTCCTCTTCATCATCATCCTTTGCCTCCATATATACTTTTAGGAAGCCTTCAAATTTTAATACTTCACCGACCGCTTTTAAAGTTTTGTCTGAAACGGTTGAAATGCCAATGGTAACTGTTGTTTTTTCTAGTTCTGCAGGTGCCATCTGAGAAGCTATAGTACGCTTCCAAATTAATTCATATAATCTTTTTTGGTCATCATCAGCACCCAAGTTTCGTCTATCCATATAGGTAGGCCTAATGGCTTCGTGTGCCTCCTGAGCGTTAGAGTCTTTGGATTTAAATTTTCTCGGTTCGGAGAATTCTTCACCGTAGTCATTGACGATAGTGGCAGTAATTGCATCTTGAGCAGTCTGGCTGAGCGATGTACTATCTGTTCTCATATAAGAAATAAAACCTTGCTCATATAATCTCTGTGCCACACTCATAGTACGCGAAACGCTAAAGCCTAATTTTCTACTTGCATCTTGCTGTAAAGTGGAAGTAATAAACGGTGCCGCAGGCTTTCTTTTTAATGGCTTTTTTACAATATCATTGATCTTAAAATCAGCACCATTGCATTTATCCAAAAACGATTTGGCTTCTTCTCCAACTGCAATCTTTTCTGAAAGCTCGGCTTGCAATTTCACCAATTGACCAGCCGCATTTTCTACATTAAAATCAGCTGTTACTCTATAATAAGGCTTGGCTGTAAATTGCTGTATTTCTCTTTCTCTGTCGGCGATGAGCTTTACAGTGACGGACTGTACCCTACCTGCAGACAGCTTATTTTTTACTTTTCTCCAAAGTACGCCGGAAAGTTCAAATCCTACGATTCTATCTAATATTCTTCTTGCTTGCTGCGCATTCACTAGATCCATATCTACCAACCTAGGAACCTCTACTGCTTTCTGGATTGCAGGCTTAGTAATTTCACGAAATACGATTCGCGGCGTAGTCTTAACATCCAAATCCAAAACTTCGCAAAGGTGCCATGAAATAGCCTCTCCTTCGCGATCCTCATCCGTAGCGAGCCATACTTCATCAACCTTCTTGGCTGCTGTTTTGAGTTCGCTTACTACTTTAGTTTTCTCAGGCGAAACTACATAGTTAGGCGTAAACCTATCTTCCACACTGATACCATTCTTACCTTTGTCTAGATCTCTGATATGTCCATAACTAGACTTCACTGTAAAATCTTTACCTAGGTATTTTTCTATGGTTTTTGCCTTTGCTGGGGACTCTACTATAAGGAGTTTCTTAGCCATTGCTAATAATCGATTTTGATATGATATGAGTACTCTAAATCTCCATTAGCGAACGGATTACTTTAGAGCAAATTGGGCACAAAGCTATAAATATTTACTATTTCTAAAGGAAAGCCCAAAAAAATGATGTCTAGTAAGTCTCCTAGTATCCACTCTTCGAAGCCTCTTTTATACTTCCGTAAATGTCTCAACGCAAAAAGTGGCCATTTTTTAAATAGCCACTTCGTGTACTCTAATCAGAGCATATTTTATACCAACTTAATTAGTAGGCTTCTTTTCATCCTTTATCTGGAGCCTTGGTTGCCTTTGTCGTCTTTATCGTATTCACTTCTCTATTCAATCCATTCTTCTTTTTTCTAGCTTCACTTAATTTAGCTACCAATGCTTCCAAATTTGCTGGATTACCATTGAGATCTCTGTGTAATAAAGTCATAAGGAGCGTAGACATATCATCTGGATGTGATATACCCAAACCTTTGATATGCTCAGCGAGCCTTGAGCCTTCATAGAAATTCCAATTATATCTGATCCATCTTCCCAATCCAAAGTGTAATTTTTTAATCACCATTTCTTCGGATTGTGTTCTAAATTTAGCCAAAGCCTCTTCCGGAGACATTTCTTTTAACTCCTTGACCGCTTCTAGATGATCTTTAGGAATATAGACTCCGTTGATTCTACTTTTCTTAATATTCTTTGCATACTTAGCTTCAGCCTCTTCTGCTGTCGTAGGCATCGGTGATTTATCTTGCGCAGATAAAGATATAAATGCAAAAGACAAAAACACTAGCATTGAAATTCTTAAGAACATGGTCTTCTTTTTTTGATATACACAGTTAATAACTACAATTTTAATGCTAATAGTTTTGAGTCATTCATTTTTTAATGATTCTTAACATTAATATATAGATACATGAGTTTCATGTCCTAAACGCCAATGAAATAAATGTCAAAGCAGAATTCATGGTAACTTGATAGATATCAAATAGTAGATTTTAAATGAATATCAATTATGGAGTACAAATACTGAAGTATATTCGCATCAACCAAATAGCTTCTCTTGCCTTTCAAATTTATAAAGTCTCTTTCAATTATTGAAATCTGCCTAATTCAAACTGTATTATATAGCGTCTTATGGCTCACTAATGAATATGTGGCTACACTATTGACATTTGTGCTAGTTCCCATTTTTCTTGGAATAACTTTTATTTCGTGGCTGAGTGATCGTGTCGAAGCTTCGCGAGTTGGAAGAAAGTATTATCTCTCTATGATATTATCAGCATTGATACCGCTGATTGTCGCAGCATTCTTCGTTTGGGTCTATGGTGGAGAAATGAATATATTAAAATAAGATATACCGCAAATGCCAGGTGAAAATCAAATTGAATAGCTTCTATTCCGTTTGAAGCACACCATATTTTCACTTGCAATTTTCTCTAAGTCTTTCTCTTTTTCTTCTGTGCAGCTGGAAACAAGACATTATTTAATATCAATCTATACCCTGGACTCGTTGGGTGGAGATTTAAGTCCGTTTCTGGATCACCTACAAAGTGGCGATAATCTTCAGGATCATGTCCACCGTAGAAGGTAAAGGTTCCGTAACCATACGGAGAATGAATGTATCTCACTTCACCCGCAGGCTTCGTCTCTCCGAGCACTAATATCTCCGACTTTAGGTGTTCTTTACGATAGGCTGTAGCTTGGCCCATAAATCCTTTTACCGTCCGAGTATGATTTTGATTGAGCATGGTGGGAATAGGATCCCATTTAGCGCTAAAATCGAATAAGGTGAAATAATCATTTTCAGGATTGACCTTTCTATTTTTATTATCAATAGATGAATGTTCGTATTCCATTGGATTCATTCTAAGGCTAAAATCTTTGAAGGCCAGAGTCTGTGTATAATCCAAATTATCTTGGGCTCCAGGATCTACCCCATCACCATCATATACTTTACCACAAATATCATGTCCCTGAGCTGCCAAGGCTATATCATAAGTATCGGTAGCTGAGCACATGGCAAACATAAACCCTCCACCTTCAACATATTCTCTGATCTTTAATGCCACGGATAATTTGAGTTGCGATACTTTATTAAACCCAAGACTTGTAGCTAAGGCTTCCATCTTTTTTTGATTTTCTCTATACCAGGGCTTGCTTCCTTGAGAAGCATAGAACTTACCATATTGACCAGTAAAGTCTTCGTGGTGTAAGTGTAGCCAATCATATTCTGCCAACTTATCTTCCATCACATCTCTATCATAAATGGTTTCATAAGGTATTTCAGCGTAAGTGAGTACCAAAGTAACGGCATCATCCCAAGGTTGAATTTTTTCACCTCTGGCATTAAAAGATGGCGTGTATACTGCTATTTTAGGTGCTTTCTCAAGCTTTATAGCTTCTTGATTCTTTTCAGGGTCGGCTATTTGCTCTCTTATGGCAATAAACTGTGCATTGGGTATCACCTCATAGTCAACACCACGAATTTTGAGCTCAGCTTCTGCTCTAGTACTATGCTGAAAAGCAAAGCTCCCTCCTCTATAATTCAATAACCAATATGCTTCTACATCATTCTCTAGTATCCAGAAAGTGACACCATATGCTTTTAGATGATTACGCTGTGACTCTGCATCCATCGGTATTAGTATGTAAGAGGCTTGAGCTATAAATCCAATGGCTAGGAATGTAAGTAGGAATGCTATTTTCTTCATATTTCTTTCTTTGACTCAGAATCGGTGCTGAGTAATCAATCGTTTTTTGGGGCTCACTGGTCACTTCATCTCATTTTTTGCCTTTCTAATCCAATCAAAATAACGATTCATACGTTAGAATAATTCTATAGATCAAAGCCCTATAAGGTGAAAGTTTTCTTAATAGTAACCAAAATTAGGATCATTACTCTAGAACACCTACACAGTTTAGATTTATTTTTAATATTTGCATAGCAATTTTAGTAGCAGCGACTTAATAGATATACGTGATTCAGAACTTACATTTTCAATATCCTACTTGGTTTTTACTTCTTTGTCTACTCTTAGGTGTGGGCTATGCTACTTTACTTTATGTCAAAGAGCGCAAGTTTGATGAAGCTCCAAAATGGACTAAGCCCACTCTTGCCTTTCTAAGAGCATTGTCTGTAGCTGCTATTGCCGCATTATTGCTTTCACCATTTATAAAGACCATTAAGGAAGATACTCAAGAGGCCATCGTATTAGTAGCCCAAGATCATAGTAGTTCGATTACTTCTGAGATGGATGACAATGAAGTTAGTCAATTCATCGCAAGCACTACCGCAATGGCGGATAAGCTGGGTAGTAAATATGAAACTAGAAGAATTTCATTTGGTGAATCAGTGACAGAAGGATCAATTGATACTTTTACACAACAAGTGACTAATCTATCTGCTCTTATAGATTATGTAAATGATAATTACGCAGATCAGAATCTAGGGGCCCTAATAATTACCACTGACGGAATCTACAATGAAGGGAAAAACCCGATCTACAGCAAGTTGAATATGACTGCACCGATCTACACAGTAGCTATGGGTGATACTACACGTAGAAAAGATATACTAGTCAAAAATGTATTTCACAATAAGATCGCCTATCTAGGAGATAAATTTTCGATCCAAGCTGATGTCCAAGCCATCAATGCAGATGGTGCCAATACCAAACTCAAAGTTCAGCAAATGGGTACTGGAGGTAAAGTATTAAAGGAAGAGTCAATTACTATTAAAGGAGACGACTTTTTTAAGACGCAAGATATCATATTAGAAGCGAGTACTACTGGAAACATAAAATACAGGATCAGTGTACAGGGGATTAATAACGAAATATCCAAGGCTAATAACTATAAAGATATTTTCATAGAAGTGCTAGATGCTAGACAGAAAATTCTTGTATTAGCTAATGCTCCCCATCCTGATCTCGGTGCTTTGAAATCTCTCATTACGACCAACAAAAATTATGAAGTAGACATCAAATATCCACAAGGAAATGATTACAATCTTAATGATTATAATGTGATAGTGTTACACAATTTGCCTTCAGACGAAAATAAAATTGTAGGTGATCTGGATCAAATTAAAAGAAGAAACATTTCAACATTATTTGTAGTGGGAGAACAAACAGATCTATCTTCTCTAAATTCCGTTCAAAATATTATTAATGTAAGTGGCAATAGTAATGCTTTAGAAAACGTCCAAGCAGAAGTAGATCAAAGTTTTAGTTTGTTTACTACTTCAGATGATCTCAAAAGAAAGCTAGGACAATTTCCGCCGCTCATTACACCATTCGGAAAATATACTGCTGGAGCTACAGCACAATCGTTGATCCATCAAAACATTAGTAAGATTAAAACTGAGTATCCCTTACTTGCCTTTAGCAATAGTGAAGGAAAACGGCAAGCAGTTTTAGCTGGTGAAGGCATATGGAAATGGAGGATATATGACTATCTACAGCATGACACCTATTTAGTTACGCAAGAACTAGTCAACAAGACTATTCAATATTTATCTCTAAAAGATGACAAGCGAAAATTTAGATCCTCTAGCACTAAAAACATCTACAAAGAAAATGAAAGTGTCATCCTAGATGCCCAACTATATAATGAAAATTATGAATCTATAAACGATCCAGAAGTTAATGTTACGATTACCAACAGTGAAGGTAAGGAGTTTAATTATATCATGAATAGAACTCAAGACTTTTACACTTTGGATGCTGGAAGATTTGCAGAAGGAAACTATAGATATATCTCGCGAACTAATCTTGGTGGTAAGGCTTATGAAGATAAAGGAAGATTTTCTGTCCAATCTATTCAGTTAGAAAACTTTGACCTTACAGCAAGACATGGCATACTCAGATCGCTAAGCGAAAAGTATGGCGGCAAACTCATATATCCTACCGAGATGGAAGCTCTCGCCAACGAGATAGTAGAATCAGATGCCCTCAAACCTGTCATTTTCCAATCTAGCAAAACACAATCTATCATGCATTTGAGATGGTTGTTCTTCATCTTAGCTGGTCTTCTCATATTAGAATGGTTTATCCGCAGGTATATGGGTAGCTATTAAGGATAAAAAGAAGGTTTCATCATATTAGTAAATCATCATTTGAATAGTGCTTATGTCTATAAGCCACTTATCTTAATTAAAACCAATCTGCAAAAACCTTCTTCGCTATGAGATGTTCCTTATCTTTGGTCATAACTTATTTCAATACCATTAAATCTCTACTGTTTGCGCAATCTTAAGGTCCTCAACAAATATTTCATTAAATACCGCTGGAGGCTGATCGCAGGAATAGTAATCGTTGCATTGAGTAATTACTTTGGCGTACTTATTCCTCAGAAAATTCGACAAGCTCTTGATTATGTAAATGGAATTGAAGATAAATCAGCAATGCTTAGTGGTCAGGGTGCAGCTTTCGATTCTGTGAGTAATGCACTCTTTTGGTTTGGGCTCTCCATAATAGGATTGGTATGTCTAAAAGGAATATTTATGTACTACATGCGTCAGACCATCATAGTAATGTCAAGACTGATAGAGTATGACATGCGTAAAGAAATATTTGAACACTTAGAAAAAATGGACCTTGGTTTTTACCGTAGAAATAAAACTGGAGATCTTATGGCAAGAGTTTCAGAGGATGTTTCTAAAGTACGTATGTATGTGGGTCC
>CALBEE010000047.1 GCA_937927575.1 uncultured Saprospiraceae bacterium
AATCTGGTAAAAACGTTTCCAATCTTTTTTCATTTGATCAAGGAGAGTTCGGTAAAAAACTAGAAGAATTTAACGCTTCCAAAGCTGCACCTGTACACGCTAAGTTGGCCTTTGGTAAAAATAAAGATAAAGCTCAAAATCTCGAAAACGTAGGAGATGGAAAAGATTATGAATTGAGTTTTGTAATAGAAGAGGAACAATCTCAACAAGAATATAATACTTTCAAATGGCTTGTAATATTTACGGTTTGTTTTGGACTATTACTTCTTTTATTCCTCAAGAAACTTAAAAAACTTACCCACGGTGCCGAAGATAGAGAAGGTATCGAAGGCTTGGAAACAGAAGGATTTGATGTAGCCGATCCAGAAATAAATTAATACAATCGAATAGAAAAATTATTTTAACCGTACAAAACTAAAAATCAATTATATGAGTAATTACGACTATATGTTTAAAGATAAACTTCTTGGGCATCCAGCTCAGTTGTTTGTATTGTTTTTCACTGAAATGTGGGAGAGATTTTCATACTACGGAATGAGAGCATTGCTGGTTATGTTTTTCACAGCCTCCCTTATGGATGGTGGATGGGGGTGGCCTAGAGAACATGCATATGCAATATTTGGCACTTATACTTCTCTGGTCTACTTATCTACACTTATGGGTGGTTACTTTGCTGATAAAAAAGTGGGCTATAGAATGGCTGTTGTTATCGGTGCTCTTCTGATGACCTTAGGTCATGGATGTATGGCAATAGAAACTCCATTTTTCATTTATGCTGGTTTAACTTTATTGGTTTTCGGAAGTGGATTTTTCAAACCAAACATGACCTCAATCATTTCGGTTATGTATAAAGATCATGAAATTAAAAAAGACGGGGCTTATACCATTTTTTATATGGGTGTTAATGCTGGTGCGTTTTTAGGAATTTTGCTTTGTGGATACTTAGGTGAAAAAGTTGGTTGGTCTTTAGGTTTTGGTTTAGCTGGAATTTTTATGCTCTTTGGACTTTTACAGTTTTGGTTTGCAAGAGAAATTTTCGGTGACATTGGTTTAAAGCCGGTAGAAAAATCTTTAGCAATGCAAGAAGAAGAAGCCGGAGAAGCCAAATTAAATCC
This sequence comes from uncultured Saprospiraceae bacterium, assembly GCA_937927575.1. Classification (GTDB taxonomy): domain Bacteria; phylum Bacteroidota; class Bacteroidia; order Chitinophagales; family Saprospiraceae; genus UBA1994. Next base: position 1,116 of record CALBEE010000047.1, read on the forward strand.
TTTTACCAATCTAGAAATTGGACTTGGAGCCATAGCCGCAATTCTGGGTTTGGCTTGGATTTTAAATGACCCAGTTTCAAAAATATCTGGTGGTGCAAATGATTTATTTAGCGGTTTCAAGAATATGCTTTTCACAGGTAGTGGAGGTAGTCATGTAATTCTTGTTGCACTAATAATGTTTATCCTCATACTAATCCTAAGAATTCCGAGATATGACGTTGTTACAAGAGGTCGAATGCTTGCCGTAATGTTCTTCGCATTCATAACCATCTTTTTTTGGGCTATTTTTGAACAAGCCCCTAGTTCACTAACAATATTTGCAAAGGATTACACTAATCGAATTCTTGAAGGAGGAGCGGCCACTACATTCAAAATAATTAATTCTCTAATGACGGTTATACCTCTAGGGATTATAACATGGGTTCTTTGGAAACTTTTCACAAGGACTTTTAGCAAATATGCATTATCCAATATTTTCTTAGCTCTTAGTTTCGTAATCATTTGGGGTATCGCATTGTGGATGTTATGGACAGAGTTTCAAGTCGATATAGCAGAAGTTCCTGCGTCATGGTTTGGTGTACTAAACTCCTTATTCATTATTGCATTTGCACCACTATTCTCGAAATGGTGGGAAAGCAAGTACAATCCAAGTGCAAATATGAAATACGCGATAGGAATGGTACTTCTAGGATTGGGAATGGCATGTGTAGCAATTGGAGCTTCAGATATTGCACCTGGTGCTAAAACTGCATCAGTTAGTATTATTTGGCTTGTGCTAGTATACCTTTTCCATACTCTTGGAGAACTTTGTGTATCTCCGGTAGCTTTATCCTATGTAAGTAAATTAGTACCTGGAAGAATGATTGCATTCATGTTTGGTATTTGGTATTTAGCAGTTGCTATAGGAATGAAACTAGCAGGTGTATTTGGTGAAGCATCTGAAGGGATTGCGGATGAAAAAGGGCTGAGCTACTTCTTTTGGGTCTTAACAGCTGTTGCGGTAGGTATGGGTATACTATCGATGTTACTCTCGCCAGTGATCAAAAAATTAATGCATGGTGTAAAATAAAATTTGCACTTTTAAATAATAATGAAAAGCTGGTCGTCTATTACGACCAGCTTTTTTTTATTGGTAATGTCCGAATAAAATTAATATCATAGTAAGCAAAGAATTGAAAATAGTATCTTCAGAAGATCACTTTCAATATATTATAAATAACTACCCATTACAATTCAGCATAATTTGAAAACAGCTTATTATAAAAACAAGAAAATCTGGATCACCGGTGCATCTTCAGGGATTGGTAGAGCTATGGCAATTGAATTGTCACGACTAGGTGCCTATTTAATTCTTAGTTCTAGATCCAAAGAAAAACTAGAAGAGACTCAATCCCTACTTCAATATCCTGACCACTCTGAGATTATATCATTGGATATTGCTGACACTCAAGCCATTGATCAAATAACAGACCAGGTACTTGCTTCGCTTCAAATAGATATGCTCATAAATAATGCTGGTATTTCTCAGCGTTCGCTCACCATGGATACGGATATGAAGGTATACCAGCAGCTAATGAAAGTAAATTTTTTCGGCGTCATACATATGAGTAAAATAGTCCTTAGACAGATGATAGATCGAAAATCTGGACATGTCGTTACCATCACTAGTGTCAACGGTAAATTAGGCTCTTATATGAAATCCGGTTACGCTGCTAGTAAGCATGCCTTACATGGATTTTTCGATAGTCTTAGAGCGGAGATTGATGGCTCTGGAGTAGACATAACACTCGTAACACCTGGTTATGTGAGAACTCCTATTTCCGTCAATGCTTTAACCAAAGACGGTTCTCCACAGGGCACAATGGATGAAAATACGAATAAGGGAATTCCAGTAGATCGATTTGCCAAAAAGCTACTCAAACAAATCGCTAAAAGAAAAGCTGAAATCGCTATTACCGGAAAAATAGAAGCTTTAGGTCTGTTACTCAAACGAATTTGGCCCAGTATGCTGCGTAAATTAACGGCTGGAAGAAAGGAAGCATAGTCAAAAATTAACTACAGAAACTTACATATTAAATTAATTACTATATTTGAAATGTAAATTGATGCAAATCTGTACCTTCAAAAAGTACAATGGAATGTGTCTTTGCATAGTATTAAGAATCAAACAGTTTCAATTCATGAAAAAATTACTAACACTAATCTTTGCTTTCGTTGCCTTTGTTTCTGTGTCAAACGCGCAATTGGGATTTAGAGGTGGGGTTAACATTGCTAATATGACGCTCGAATCAGAAGAGCTCTCTCTGGAACCTGGCAGTACTTTGGTATTTCATGTGGGTCTAACATATGATAAAATGATAAATGAGAACTTAACTTTTAGACCAGGCCTTCTGTACTCAGCAAAGGGATATAACTTTGAACTAGACGGCTTTGATGAAAATATTGAAGGAAGCTATAATTACCTAGAAGTACCACTTGACTTTGTATACAAAACGGGTGCTATCAATATTCATGGAGGACCATATATAGGATACTTATTGTCTGCTGAATTAGAAGGAGAAGATATTAAGGAAGAATCCCAGACTCTAGACTTTGGTCTTAACCTAGGAATTTCTTATGACATTACAGAACAAATTGGTTTTGGTTTCAATTACGGTCTTGGTCTAGCCAATGTCTTTGGTGATGAAGGAGATGAAGGTAATTCCGCAAAGCATAAAGTAATTGGGTTATTTATAGCCTACAAGCTATAAGATCATAAATACCAATAAGATAATATTATAAGCGAATCTCAACATTGAGGTTCGCTTTTTTTATAGCATGAATCAAAAAAATAGTGCCTAGTCTAATGAATGAACTTCTGCCCTAAATCAATAATTATAAATTACCTTTCAAAGGCATACTTCAAAATATTAGCACCCATTTGTAATGCTTTAAGTCGTATCGCTTGCGGATCTTTATGTACTGATTGATCTTCCCATCCATCACCAAGATCGCTTTCATAGGTGTAGAAACATACGAGATTCCCTTCATAAATCAATCCTAAGCCTTGTGCTGGCTTATCATCATGCTTATGAATCTTAGGTAAGCCTCCAGGGAAATCATATACTTGATGGTAGATCTCGTGATCAAAAGGTAGTTCTATAAATTCTAACTCTGGAAAGACTTTCTTCATCGCCGTTCTGACATAAGGATCCATACCATAGTTATCATCTATATGCAAAAATCCGCCTGACATCAAATAAGTTCTTAGATTTTCTGCTTCACTATCCGAAAAGACCACATTGCCGTGACCCGTCATATGCAAAAAAGGATAATTAAAGACTTCGATGCTTCCAACTTCGACAGTAGCATAATCAGGGTCAATACTTGTGATCATAAGTTGATTACAGTATGAAGCTAGATTAGTTAATGCTGTAGGATTAGCATACCAGTCGCCACCTCCATTGTATTTGAGTAAAGCTATTTTATAGCTTGGTGGCGTATAAGAAAAAGAAAGAGAGGCAATCGCAAACACGAATGTATAAATAAGAGTCTTGATATTCATATGTCTATAACGATGTAGGATAAGATATTCGTTCGTCTTGGATCAACAACTTCATTCTTTAGTATTGGTCATAGCTGAAAACAACTAAAGAATACATTGCGACTTATATTACCCTTCTACAAGAGCGATTGAATAAAAAATCCTTGAGATATCCATAGTATCTAAATCTTTGGAGTCTCAAGGAAAGTATTGTACCAATGGAGGGACTCGAACCCTCACACTATTGCTAGCAACGGATTTTGAGTCCGTCGTGTCTACCAATTCCACCACATTGGCATGTGTTATTATTTTTAACTACTTCTTCAAGCATCCACAAATTTATCCAAATTATCTTTGATGCGCAACAAGTATTTCTTCTTTAAATAATACTGTAATACATTCTCTAATCTTGAGACATCTTTATCTTGATCAAAGCTCTTCATAGATGTTTCAGCTTCCGAATATAATGCAGTTTCTATATCTTCTATTTGCTGAATGACTTTATCATATGAATCTTGATCAAAGTCCATTTGTAACTCCATCAAGCCTTCATTGATATCCATCATCTCCATGAGAAACATCTGATCTAACTTATTACTTCCTTCATCGCCGAGGATATTATGCATTCGAAGGATGTACTCCATTCTAGCATTTTCATCTTTTAAAGTATTATAAGCGTCATTATTATACGCTGACAAAGTCAATATTTCTTCCTGCTTAGATTCGGATTCTTGAATATAAAAATCTGGATGCAGGTTTCTACTTTTGGCATAAAACTTACGTTTAAGCTCAGTCAAATCTAGAAAAAATGATTCTTCTAATTCGTAAAACGAAAAATAGTTATCCACTCTAATTTCCTTTAAAGATATTAGTAACATCTAAGCCCAGAGCGAATATCATAAGTCCAATCATGAGTATAAAACCAAACAAAGTAGCATACTCCATAAACTTATCTGAAGGCTTACGCCCAGAGATGATTTCGTAAAGAAGGAACATCACATATCCACCATCTAAAGCCGGAATAGGTAGAATATTGAAAAATCCTAACAAGATAGAAAGCATAGCTGTAATTTGCCAAAATCGCTGCCAATCCCAACCTTTATCAAACATCCTCGCGATAGAAACTATTGAACCTAAAGAATCTGTGGCATCAATACGATCATCTGCTATTTGACCAAAGGCTTTCAATTGATCTTTTAGAAATCCTACTCCTTTATTTACACCAGCAGGAAAAGATTCCAAAAAGCCATACTTTACTATCGTAGGCTCATAAAAATCTGTCATAGCTGCATTAATAATACCTATTGAACCATTTTCATCTGGCGTAATATTAATCGGTATTAATTGACCATTTCTCTTAACAGTAAGTGGAATCTCTTGATCCTTATATTTTCTGACTTCCAAAGACATTTCTACAAATGAAGGAGTCTCTACATTGTTCACATTTACAATCACATCATCCACTTGTAATCCTGCTTTACTTGCTGGACTCTCTTTCTTGACCTCGACTACCTTTTGCGGATATCTAGCTCTGAAAAGTGTTTTCTTTTTGTATTTCTTTGTTAAAATCTTAGTGTATTGTTCACCAATCGGAAGCTCTATTTCCTTTCCATCTCTTATTACTTTATAGGATCTAGCATCGTTGATGATAATTCCCATATTGAAAGCTCCTGGATTAAATTTTTCGAAAGGCACTTCCCCTACTTGTGTAATTTGATCTCCATTTTGAAGACCCAATTCATAGCCCAGAGAATCCGTTACATAAATACCTTGAGATACATTACTTGAAGGAACATAAGACTCACCCCAATGCCAAAGCATCCCTGCAAAAATTAAAAAGCCCAGTATAAAATTAACTACTACTCCGCCGACCATAATAATTAATCGCTGCCAAGCGGGCTTAGATCTAAATTCCCAGGGTTGAGGCTCTCCAGCCATTTGCTCGGTATCCATGCTCTCATCTATCATTCCTGAGATTTTGACATATCCGCCAAAAGGAACCCATCCAATACCGTATTCAGTCTCACCTTTCTGCACTTTGAATAAGGAGAAATAAGGATTGAAGAATAGATAGAACTTCTCTACTCTTGTCTTAAACCATTTTGCTGGAAAAAAGTGTCCACATTCATGTAGAACTACTAGTATAGATAAGCTTAAAATCAGCTGTAATACAATACTAAGAATGCCCATATAATCTATTGTCTATTAGTCTATTAATTGAGGTCTCTTAATCAAAACCAAATTCATAACCTGTTCGCAACCGATATAGTTTCGCTAACGCGTGAGTAATGATCTGCGAATGTACATGATTTATGTGATATTGAACGCTTTATAAGCCGAGTATGGGATGGGACAATCTTGTCTAGATGGCAATCATTGACTTAGAGCCACAATCACCTTATGCACTTAAGATTAAAAACGAAGAAATTATATATTAATCTGGGCTAAAATACTCGCTACTACTACTCCAGCGGTCTCGGTCCTTAATCTGGAAGGGCCGAGATTAACCTCTTTCCAACCAAGATTTAGCGCGTCCTCTATCTCTTGTCCGGTAAAGTCCCCTTCCGGTCCTATCGCCACTACACAGTTTTCAGCGATAGGGCAAATTTTGGAAAGATGTGTATCCGGATCTTCGCAATGGGCAATATATCGATTTCCAAGATCATTTCTATTGATCAAATCCATCCAGCTATAGTCAGTAATGATCTCTGGTAGATAAAGATTTTTGGATTGCTTCATAGCAGAAATCGCAATCTTATGTATTCGCTCTTCTTTGAGTCTAGATTTTTCTGTCCTTTTCGTTTGGGTGAGCATTATTCTACTTACGCCTATTTCGACAGCTTTTTCTACAAACCATTCAATCCTACTTTGTTTTTTGGTAGGGCAAATAGAGATGGTAAGTTCATAGTTTCTTTTGGGGTATAGCTTGGAATCAACTATGTTGGACTTACATGATGTTTTGCTCATCTCTGCAATCCTACAGGTATACAAAGTACCCAGTCCGTCAGTGACGAAGATCTCATCTCCAATCCTTTTTCTTAAGACTTTGGCACAATGTAATGCTTCATCACCAAGAAGTGTTATGGTATTACTTTCTGAATCTATTTCGCTGGTATAGTGAATGATCATGCTTCAAAAATAAGAAGTAAGTATGCAAGTAGTCTTTTTAGACGGTACGATCCTAATTTACGGACTTACTTTGCCGTAGCTAGTGTATTATCGCTTTTAATGGTAAGATTATACGTACCAATAGTAGAAATAAGGTCATTAGTGATTTCCTTCAGCTCTAGCGTATATTTACCACCATCAGTATAGGAATAGTCAAATGCTCCTCCTCTCAACATGACACGTTCTCCATTACCCATATCCAATACATATCGTGAATTAGGATTTCTAGCTGTCCAATTGAAATTGAGTTTTTGTTGCGCTTTAGCTTCACCCGTAATACTTACCCATTGATCTAAAGATTCATCCAATGCATCAGTAGTTAGTACTGCCGTTTGATTGATAGATCCTGTATGTACTGAGGAAACTTTAGCATCAGGACATTCGCTGAATACAAATAAAGATCCAGCCAAGCCAATACTAGCCACAACGATGAGCAATATATGCTCGTAATAATTTGATTTTGACGTACCACGCCAGGTGAAGGTCTTATTCAATTCCATTCACTAATCGGTTTGAGTGTATAGCGCATTTTGGGATGCCCTACATAAATCGGTTTAGGTGTCGTACCCTATTTGGGGTAGAGTATGACTACAACAAAAGTACTATATATAGCTCTAAACCAAGGCATTCTACCTATTTATATTTACATATTGACACATACATAATCGCATGATTGTTAAGATGATGTGAAGAACATCTTGTAATATATTGGTAATGTGAACAATATAAAATGGTATAAATTATATTGAAAAAATAAAAATGTATTATAAAACTTCATCATTATGTCAAAAATATAGGTCAATAGACATATAACCACTAATAATCAGTTAATTGCGTAAGCAAAAGTCGAATATATGAATGATATAAAACCCCAGAAGAGCATGCTAATGACAATAGCCATAACAGGAATTTTGGCTGTTTCGATTGGTGCATTTGGAGCGCATGGACTTAAGCCAAGACTTGATCCATCCCAGCTTAATACCTTTCATACAGGTGTGAATTATCACTTCTATCACCTATTTGCCATGAGTTTCGCATACTTATTGCATATGCATACAGGCTCTATATGGGTAAAAAGAGGATATTGGTGCTTTTTAGCAGGTATCATACTCTTCAGTGGTTCGCTTTATCTACTGAGTACCAGAGACTTAATTGGACTATCTACTTACAAATGGTTAGGTCCTTTGACTCCCATTGGAGGACTTTGTTTTATATTGGGATGGGTATCTATATTGGTATTCGCCTTAAAGGATCGCAGAAGAAGTTAATTTTCTGCATAAAAAAATTGCTATGGCAACAAATTACGACAGATATGTAGCACGCATGAAAAAGATAGCAGATATCGGTCATGCAATCGCAGTACTTAGCTGGGATAAGGAAACGTACTTACCTAAGAAAAGTGCAGCTATTAGATCTCAGCAAATCGCTACCCTATCCGGTATAGTACACGAAGAGTTTACAGATCCAACTTTTGGAGATCTACTCACTAGACTTTACAATCAGAGAAATCTGGATGAAGAGAAAAAAAAGAATATATCTGTAACCATTCATGACTACGACAAAGCAACAAAATTTACCAAGCGCTTTGTGATGCAAAAGTCCATGGCTGTATCCAACTGTTTTCATGCTTGGCTAAAAGCTCGAGAAGCTAATGACTTCGGTTTGTATCAAGAATCATTGGAAGCATTGGTAAAAATTAAAAGGACTGAGGCCAAAAAATTGGATCCTAAAGCTGATCATTTATATGACAACTTACTCGATCAGTATGAACCTGGACTCACAGTGGCTACATGTGATACGATATTCAACGATATGAAAAAACCGTTGAAAAAATTGATCAAAAAAATCAAGAAAAAGAAGGCTCCCAAAAATGGATTCTTATTCAAAAGATATGATAAAGACGCCCAATGGAATCTTGGCATTTATATTCTAAATGAAATGGGTTATGATTTTGATCGTGGAAGGCAAGATATTTCTACACATCCATTTACGACAAGTTTTTCTGCAGACGATGTAAGAGTGACTACGCGGATCGATGAAATGGACCTTTCGAATATGCTTTGGTCTTGCATCCATGAAGGAGGACATGCCTTATACGAACAAGGTCTTCCGATAGAAAATTACGGTCTACCTACAGGCAGTGCCATCAGCTTAAGTATCCATGAATCACAATCAAGACTATGGGAAAATAATGTAGCTCGTGGGAAGGCATTTTGGAGCAAATACTTTACTACAGTTCAAAAAATGTTTCCTAAGCAGCTCAAGAAGCAAACTGCTAAGTCATTCTACAGGGCTATCAATGTAATCGAGCCCAACTTAATACGAACAGAGGCGGATGAATTACATTATCATTATCATGTCCTTATTAGATATGAAATCGAGAAAGCACTCATAGAGGGCTCAATTGAAGTCGCAGATCTACCAGAAGTATGGAATGCTAAGTATAAAGAATATCTAGGTGTCGAAGTTACTGATGACGTAAATGGTGTACTTCAAGATATACATTGGTCTCATGGTAGCTTTGGTTATTTCCCTACTTATTCTTTAGGAAGTTTCTATGCCGCTCAATTTTATGCACAGGCAGAGAAAGATATACCAAAACTTGAGCAACAATTAGCTGCAGGAAACTCTCAAGTACTATTAGATTGGCTAAGAGAAAACATACATCGTCATGGCCGAAGATATGAGGCAGAAGAACTATGCGAAATGATCACTGGCGAACCACTAGATGTAAAGTACTTCATGGATTACGCTAAGAAGAAATATGCGGAGGTGTATAGTTGATTGTTCGTCTTCGATTATAAAGCCTTAGGGCATCATCCCTGTAGTCGCGGCAAAGGGAAAGATACTTGATTTGGCTAGCGCAGACAGATTCATTATTACTTCTTTGAAATATAAAGAGGCTTCATCGTTAATGCGATGAAGCCTCTCTTATTATATTATTGGTATCAAAATGAAAATTTGTGCTAGCCAAATCCCAAATGTGGAATTCACATTTTTCAATTCGTAATTTACTAGTGTTGCTTGTATTTAGTCTTGCTTAGCAAATACATCCTTTAATAATTGAGATGTACGTTGGGACAAATCTGTACGGATACCTAATTCTTTTTTCTCTACTACATCAAACAAACCGACTAAAGATTTACTAGTGACATGGTCTGCCAGATCAGGATTTACTTTTGTAACAAATGGGATCGTATTATATTTATCTACTGCCTTAGTCCAATAGTCTAATGCTCCGTACTTGTTCAAAGAGTTGACGATCACTGGATTAAATTCTGAATAAAGAGCATTGTAAGTAGCCTTATGAAGATAATTAGTGGCTGCATCTTTTTCTCCCATGAGGATACCCATGGCATCTTGAATCGTCATTTGCTTAATAGCCGTTAAAAAGATATTACCTGCTTTTCCTGCGGCATCTTCAGCGCCTTGATTGATCTTTTTGATCATTTCTTCCTCAATATTCGTAAAACCTGGAATGAATTTCAGCTTATTGATGACAGTATTCGCTTCCTCTGGGAGTAGAATCTTATATGCAGATTTGTAAAATCCATCCTTAGCTGATAATTGCTGCGAACTCGTTTCGGCTCCTATACTGAGCGCTTGCTTAAGTGCATTAGCCACGTCTGCTTGGCTAGTAGGTACAGATAAAATTTGATTAAGTGTGGCTGGGTCACATGATACTAATGAGATAGTCATGAACATTAGAAATAACGCCTTTTTCATAGTTGTATTTTTTAATAATAAGATGGCAAGATAGTCATTTGATTTATTGATATCTTCCTATTCAGGATGATTCCTGAGTTAGTAGTTAGACGACGTTTTCAAAACAATGGCACTTATAAATATAATTTTAAGTTGGAATTAACGTATTCGCCTGATCCTCAGATGCATCTTTATCTAACTAGAATAATCTTCAGTTTAGCCTTTTGGGTAAGAAAAATTTAGGAAGCGGAATCGGCTACATCTACATTGAAAGCAAGTAGACTTAAATATCCTATAGAATACTTGCCAGGAGAATATAGCGATTTGTATAAGTATTTAAAATTTAAAATTGAGCCCTAAAGTGATACTTCTTCCTAAGTCATCAGCAAAGTAACGTTGACGATTTAGATAATCACGATATTGAATATTCAGTACATTATCCGCTTTGACATAAAATCGAATTTTATACTTAGGTGTCAAAACATTAGTTGAGAGTTTTAGCCCTACTAAGTTGTAGCTTGCTGGAGGAGCCACTAAATCTTGTTCAGCAAGTAAATGGGTCTGCTCAAAAACAAAACTATTATTCAATTCTAATTCTAATTCATCTAAAGTAATTTTAGATGAAAGCTCAATTGGTGCATTTTTACGGTACACCAAATTAGTAAACAAACTGTTGGGTGACATAAACACAAGAGGTCTATCATTATCTTTATCATCGCCTCTTAAGTAGCTATATTTAATTTGTCCAATTAGAGCATCGCTGATCGTAAACTGTGTAGACAAATCTATTCCATAGATATTGGCATCTGCTTGTTCGTATTGAAACACAGGGAAAGAACCTCTAATCGTTGGTCTCACTTCATCAGTAGGATTGAGGTAAATATAATTTTTGAAATTTTGGAAGTAAGTCAAAGCATTAAAGGAAAAAGAAGTACTGGGCAGCCACTTATACTCCAATGTATTTTTGAGCGCTCGCTCAGATTTTAAACTTACATCTCCTTCTTCTATTCCGCTTACACCTTGGTGAAGACCATTACTATACAATTCATTTACTTCAGGATTACGCATTGATACTCCTGTATTAAAACTAATAGATTGTTTATCAGAAACATCCAATTCGATCGCTAACAGACCACTAAAATTATTGAAGTTATTATTAAACCTTATGATTTCTTTGGGAAGTGTATTACTAATCGTCAAGGCTTGCTGATATTCATAATCGTATCGTATTCCTGATTTAAATCGAGCCTTTTCTGTGGATTTAGAAACAGTAGTAAAGAAGCCGCTTTCCCAAGAGAGATAATCTGGTATCAAGGGCAATATGCCAGTTTCTTTATTAGTGTTGTCCGTAAATACATTCTGATTTCCAACCTTTATCATCCAATCATTTTCATATTCCTTATAATAAGATAGTTCTGTATTGATAGTGGTTTGAAATAAGCTAAGAGCAGGTATATCAGTTCTTCCACTTCTGCGGATATCAAACTCTTTACGATTATTAATTTGTCCGGCAAGTGTGAGTTCCACAATAGAGTTTTCAGATTGGTAATACTTTGCTTTAAGCTTAGCCATATGATGCGCAACATCCTGCTTGGGTGCATCTATTCCATAACTAAAACTATCTTCAGTGAAGAAAGGTACTTCTCGCTCGAAGGCTTGCTCTATTTCTTCAGGTAGTGTAACATGCGCTCCTCGAAGTATTCCTAGTTTACTATTAAAAGTGCTGGCATAAAAATCTACGAATAATTTTTCATTCCAAGATTTTTCTAATTGTAAAGCTAGATTAGCTTCCTCTATACCAGTGTTATTCAAATAATAATTTGGTGTACTTCTATCTCCATACTTCCGTAAGGTTCCATTGATTCTCCAAGCTAATTTGGAAGTATACTTTTCGAGTCTTACGTTTAGGTTATTTCCTCTTCCATTAGTTTCAAAAGAGTAATTGACTTGACCATGTAAATGAGGTTCTCTACTAATTCGTTTGGGCTCAACTAATATGACACTTCCTAAGTTGCCGCCATTATACTCCATGGCGCTGGCTCCTTTAAGAATTGTAATTTTATCTGCTGCAAAGGGATCGATTTCTGGGCTATGGTCATTACCCCATTGTTGTCCACTTTGTGCTATTCCATTATTAAGAATTGTCAGTCTATTTCCATATAGACCTTGAACTACAGGTTTGGCTATCCCACTTCCGTTTTTGATTAAATGAACACCTACTTCATTTTGAATAATGCCTGAGAGATTTTGATTATTACTGTCTTCAATTTTCATTCGATTGACCGAAGACATCGGCTGAGATCCAGAGTTATCTTTTTGCCCTTGTATAACGACTGTACTGAGAGAAGTTTCTGTATGCCCAAGATCGATATCGATAATCGTATCACGATCTAAATCAATATGAATTTTATAATCTTCGCATCCTATATGAGAAAAAATAATGTGATAATGTCCAGGACAAATTTTATCAAAAGTAAATCGACCTTCATCATCTGTAGCATCACCCTGAGAGGTCTCTTGCAAATATACATTTACATATGACAAAGGCTCCTGTGAAGCTTCATCCAAGACTCTACCTTGTATAGATAAGGTACAGTCTTGGGAAGCAACATCTATACTAAATAAAAAGCTATAAAAAAATAAAAAATACTTCAATAAGTTATTGTACATCTATTGGAAAAGTGACTTGAATATCGGTTTCTCCACCAGCGTTAGTAATATCACCTTCAGCTACTCCAGCTGCAGATTTCATTGGTTCATGCCTTAGTATCACGGTAAGCGTTCCACTTCCAGCAGCTCCTGTAGTTACACTAGTAGCTAATCCCACTGGTTGCGCATTTTCATCCTGATCTCCATATGTTACGCTAAGGCCAGTTACAGTTGTCGAGAAAAAGAATTGATGTTCTTCATCTTCTTCACTAATTTCTTCAGTGATATCTTCAGCTGGAGATTCTGCCTCATTCAATAATTCCAATCTACCAGAATAAATTGTATTAGCCTCTAAGGTACCTCCCGTAATCACAGGCTCATTTCCATCATCACCATCTAGATCTACAAAGGTAAGTACTACGTCGGATCCTCCAGTCACTGAAGTCAAAGTGTATCTCACTGTAGTGATCAGTTCTTCTTCATTAGGAATTTCTGGGTCATCTTTATCACAGGCTATAAATACCATAGAAAAAATTAAAAGCATTGCTAAAGATAAATTACGAGAAGTCATATTGTGGTTTTTTAATTCAATAATGACACAAATGTATACACTATTTTGCAACAATGTTGCAAAAGCTGAAAATAATTTTTTCTCCTTCTCATATTTCTCTATCGCTAGCAAGGAATAAAGACTAATTATTAGCTATCAAAGCAAGAAAGTACAATATGTTCTAGCTCCTTGCTCGATTGAATTGGCTAATCAATTGGACTATATCTTCGTCGCTATATTTGCGTGAAAAATGAACTGGTACTGGGCATTTTATATTGCATCTTTTGGAAATTTCACCTGATTTAGTCGCGAAACTATGATGATTTTTAATGGCCAAATCTTTGTCTTCATCCTTATAAAAGCATTCTATATAGACTTGATCGCATTCTGAAAAAAGGGCTAAAATGGCATCATGATTAGCTTCCGATGCGGCATGATCCATAATGATCCCTAGAGTTTCACCTTTGGTTTTACTAAGCATACTAAACAGATCTTTGGAAAGATAGGTCATTCCCTCAACTTCTATAAGTACATCATTTAAACCTTCTTCGTATGCTGTTATCAACTTCTTTACCCATTTGCCACCCTGAAAACCTTCATTCAATTCAACTTTTATCCTATCGAATGCTTTGAATAAATAAGCTATGGAATCGGTTTTATGATCCAGAATAACACATTTTACATCAAAATCATTTTCAACGAATACTACTTCACTATTTATTTCTTTGACTTGTTCTTTTAGCCAAAGTGGAGGTCTCAACAATGCGGACGTATAATTTCCTGCTTCTTGAATTTCTCTAATCTCGTAGGAAATAGCTCCTTCTTCTATTAAATTCCAACAGTAACTTTTAATTCTATTTTGAACTTGATCAATTATACCCATCGGACCGACGATGATTACATTCTTTTGTGTTCCAATTTGATGCCTCAGTATAGTATCAAAATTTGCGAAATGGTCAATATGCGTATGACTAATAAAGATGGCCTTGGTATTCTGACAATCCTTGACACTAAGTCGCTTAGCTTCTCCACATTCGCAGATATAATTATTTGAGTGATTATCAACCTTTATGAGGATGCAAATATCTTCGTCGTCAGCACTTACTACTTGAGGTTTGAACATTACAACATTCTATTTCCACCATACAAAGTCAGCATGGCCTTTTTATGATAAAGCGTTCAATCTTTACAGTTAATAGCCTGTCTTATTATAAGGTACGGCGATTTTATACGTATTTTTCTTTACTGTCAACTTACCCGCTATTAACCAAGGATTAAAATACTTAAGCGTTCTGTAGCTAATTCCTTGATCGTGGGCCCATTTACTTAAACTAGGAATCGAACTTGTGACTGTGATATACTCTACCTGATCCTGAATAGCATATTTATCTGCAGGATCGAGATAGAAACCGTAAGATTGAGGATTGCTCATAATCTCTTTAATCGCAATAATTCTGAATAGATATCTTCCCGTCTCAGAATTAATATTCATATTATAAAAGCTTTCTTCGCCTTGCGCTTTTCTTTGTTTACTAAAACTCGTAGGTCCTACATTATATGCAGCTGCAGCATTGGACCAAGTACCGAATCTTTTCTTCATGCTTTTAAGATACTTGCAGGCGGCTCTTGTAGATTTTTCGATATGATAACGCTCATCTATTTCATTATTTATCTCAAGATTCCATTCTTTTCCAGCCAATTTTCTAAACTGCCAAAACCCCTTTGCCGATGCACTAGAACTTACATTTCTCAGATTACTTTCAGCTACCGCTAAATATTTAAAATCATCTGGAACACCTTCTTCTGCTAGGACTCGTTCTATGATAGGAAAATACTTTGCAGCCATCTTTATATTCAGCAACGTACTACTATGCCAATAAGCATTAACTGACAACTCTCTATCTAAGCGCTCTCTGGTATCCATATTCATCGGTACTTTTTCACCAGCGAGATCATACGTTTTATTGATATCAATAGCATGAACTTGCTGGGGTAGATGTGTAGCTCCGACGTTAGTTTCCGACTTCGATACTGTGGGCTCATTTTCTACAGTGCCAAATGATATGGTAATCAAAGCGGTAAAAACTAGGCCTGCGATTAGGCCAAACTTAGGATAGAAAGAATTCATATTATACAATTTAAATATTTGTAACCTCTTATAAATGATAGATTTACTCACCAAAAATACAACATTCACTCCAATTCACAAATGAGTATAGGTCTCTGGTCATCACTAAACAGTACTTACTTCATAAATAGTATGTTCGAGAATCAACTTAGTTGTTAATGTATTGATAAATACTATGGCTTTACGATTTCGCTTATTAAGAAAGGAGTACCCTCACGACGCTCGTTTTCTCTGACTTCCTTTACGACGCCGGAAATCTTTACTTCTACGCCCACTTCAGCCCAATCTGGTAATTCACAAGGTTGGTAACGCGTACCTAATTCGTAGCAGTCTAATATTCCATATTCTCCGCTTTTAAGGACTTTGGCAGACCTGTTACTCACGATCTTCACTGTATTTCTATCTTGGTAGCAATCGACTTTTTTACCAAATTTAGAAGGTTCCGCAGGTATAATTACTGTACTCGAAGAATTCTGAGAATTAGTTTTCTGATTGCAGGAAAAGGTAAAAGGTATCAATACAAGTAGAATAAGAAAGGTCTTCATTTTTAATACTAAAATTAGAGGTGAAGTCTTCATATATAGAAATTAATAATATGAAGTAAATATGATATTAAAACATTAAACGCTAAATTAGCATTTATATATATGTAGCTACCTGTGTAAGCTGCAAATCTATTCACTAAACATAAAACAAGATAGCAATATGGCTTTTACATTACCAGAATTAGGATATGCATATGACGCACTAGAGCCTCATATCGATGCGCGTACGATGGAAATTCATCATACGAAACACCATAACGGTTATACTAACAAACTAAATGCAGCAATCGAAGGAACCGACTTAGCTGATAAATCTATAGAAGATATACTGACTAATCTAGATCCAAATAATACTGCGGTTAGAAATAACGGAGGTGGATACTGGAATCATAAATTATTTTGGGAAATACTTAATCCAGAAGATAGAGGAAGATTATCTGGAGAGCTTTTAGATGCAGTGAATGAAGCATTTGGTTCTAAAGATGCGATGGTAGAGCAATTTAGCAAAGCGGCTGCTACTAGATTTGGATCTGGTTGGGCTTGGTTATGTGTGCATAAAGGTGGAAAAGTAGAAATCTGCTCTTCACCTAACCAAGATAACCCAATGATGCCAGGTGTAGGATGCGGCGGTACACCTATTATGGGATTAGATGTATGGGAACACGCTTACTATCTCAACTACCAAAATAGAAGACCAGATTATATCAATGCTTTCTTTAGTGTGGTAAACTGGAATGTTGTAGAAAAGAAATATGCGGAGAATAAATAAGTATTTGCTTTTAAGCAAAAATATAAGTTGAGTGCAAGCTTAACTAAGGATTGTAAAAAAAGCCTGATCATTAAGTTGATTGGGCTTTTCCTTTATTGAAATACAAACTGAAAAAAACATCAAGAATAAAAACAATAAGATAAGAAATACCAATAATAAATTTTGTCTATTGCTCCAATAAACTTTCCGTTTTGAAATTAACTATTTAGCCTCTACCCCATCCATTCGTCACATTAATTTGCAAAAACACGATTAGATCTTGTTATGACAAGCCTCTAACTTTCTAAGATGGAAAATCATTAGCATATTTGGCTTATTAAGAACTATCTTGTCCATAAATATGCAAACATTAAACGACTATATTTCGTAAATCAAATCTTTCAGTGATAAAGCAACTTAAAATATGGATCATAGTCTTATTTTCATTTCTAGCTTATGAGAGCTTATCTCAACATCCTTCTTTCAAAAATTATACTACGAAAGATGGCTTGCCGAGTAATATTATATATGAAATGCAATCGGATCAGGATGGCTTTCTGTGGATCGCTACAGATAGCGGCATAGTAAAATATGACGGTTATACATTTCAAACTATTAATAAAAAAGACGGACTTACAGATAATGCAATCTTTGGATTCTTTACTGATTCAAAAAATAGGATGTGGCTACGTACATTTAATGGAACGTTTTGCTATTATAAAGATGGCACCATATACAACCATTCGAATGCAGGATTCGAAAATGAAATTTCACTAAAAGGAATTATAAAAGACATTACTGAAGATGAGAATGGAAATATTTATTTCTCGTCAACAAACACACATCTAATAAAACTAGATACTAGTCTTTTCTTTACTGAAGAAAACGTTAGCAATAAACCCAATACCCTACTAAGAGACAAAGAAAAAAATATAATTATAGCGATCCGCGATAAGGATAAAAACATATCATTTCTTGATCTAGCCACAAAGAAAACTATCGATTTCAATGCAGAAAATATAGATACTGCCATGTATCATTCTCTATCTGATATTGGAGCAGAATCAAAAAATAAATTCAGAGCCAAACATTACAACATCAATATACCTGCAGACAATCCTTATAGTATCATAAAGCATCGTGACCGATACTG
>CALBEE010000048.1 GCA_937927575.1 uncultured Saprospiraceae bacterium
CATTTCCCCAATGATTTTGTAGTATATCTCCTAGAATAAATCCGAATACGGCAGGCTGAGTGATACCAGACGATTTTGGAAATTTAGGTGCACCATCATTGACTTGGGAATTCCAAAAATCATAATTGGGGAAATATGTAGTTTCTTTTTCGCTATGGAATAAAATATGTGGTATCATTCCGTTTTTCCACTGACCCGAAAACATATTGCCGATTTCAGCTAATGACATCTTCACATCATAAACTGATGTACCTAATGCTACAAAACCCGAATCCCACATCCATTGAAAAGGATATAATTTGGGGCTAGGAACCGTAAATCCATCTCTCCAATTCTCCTGAATGATCTTTTTTGCAATGTTTAAGTCTTTCAATGCTAAAATATTTAGATTATAAGAATAAAGGAATGCACCTATTTCCTAGCAGATTAAATGAAAATCGGAAATAACTAATACAATTTTATGGTATTCACCTCAATAAATTCAATAGAAAACTATCAAAGAATAATACTAAACTATAATTTAGTGAGATCCAATATTATATATGAAACCTGAATTTGAAAAAATACTAAAAAAACCAACCAGATCCTTCATGGTGAAAGTAGTGCGCAGACAAAATCGTCCACTACTGGCTAAAGCATGGCATTACCATCCAGAATTTGAAATTTGTTATACCGTAAAAAGTAAAGGTAGAAGATATGTGGGTAACAATATTTCTGATTATCAAGAAAATGATTTTGTTATTTTGGGGTCTAACCTTCCACATGGATTTACGACTACAGATGAGTGTGAACATTATCTCATTCAATTTGGCAATGAATTTTTGGGAAAGGATTTTTTTGAGGCCGTCGAATTATCCAAAATAAAAAAATTATTAGCGCGATCTAAAAGAGGTTTACTACTGAGTGGCCCAGAAGTTACTAAGATAGGAAAGGAAGTAATCAATATTCATGACCAAGAACTTTCAAATTTTCAACAACTTTTATTATTACTAAAGATTCTAGACCTTTTATCTAAGAGCACAAATCTTACACCCATCTGTACTGAAAAATATAGCTCAGATATTTCTATCTCCAAGTTGAAGGATATTAAAACGGTATTTGATTATATAGAAAATAACTTTCAAAAAGAACCTTCGATACGTGGCGCTTCGGAAGCTATCAACTTAACAGAATCTGCATTCTATAAATTTATTAAACGCCATACCAACAAAAAATTTACAACTATACTTAATGAGTATCGTCTGGATCATGCATCTAAATTATTAGTAAGTAGCAATCTTCCAATTGCGGCTATATCTTTTCAAAGCGGATATAGTAATTTATCTCACTTTAATCGAATTTTTAAAAACACCTATAATATGACGCCAAAACAGTTGAGAGCAAAATATAGTCAAAACTAAATTCACCTATTGGCAAACTGAAATTAAAAAAGCGAACATGAAAACAATGCTTTCATATTCGCTTAATATCTGATTATATCATCTGGGTGTTTGTTGAATCACTCAGAATTTGATAAACGTTTTCGTCTATTTTTCAATAAACAACTTACTTGCCATGGCATTGTTTATATTTCTTGCCGCTGCCACAAGGACAAGGTTCGTTTCTTCCAACTTTCTTTTCTTGCCTTTTGAAAGTCTCCACTTTTTGCATTGGTGCTCTACCCGCTCCAGCAGCTGCTCTCCTCATAGCTTGTTCTTCAGCTGTTTGTCTGGCATTTTGATTCGTTTGCACCTTTGAAAGATCAGTCTTTTGTTCTTTCGCTTCTTTAAGAGTACCTTCTCCACCAGTAGCGATAAGAAGCTTACCTTTCATTAGGTACGAACATACATCGTAATTGATATTATTCATCAATTTTTCAAAAAGCTTGTAAGCTTCCATCTTATATATTACTAAAGGATCTTTTTGCTCGAATGATGCAGACTGAGATGATTCTTTCAATTCATCCATAGACCTTAGATGCTCCTTCCAATTTTCATCTATCAATGCCAACATGATCGCCTTTTCAATATCTCTCATGATCGAACCACCATTACTTTCGATCGCCTCTTCCAATCCTGCAGAAATATTAAGTTGCTTCGCTCTACCATCTGTATATGGTATTGCTATTCTCTTATATCTATGTCCTTCTGCTTCATGCACGCGCTTAATCGTAGGCAGCAATATTTCACTAATCTGTTGAGATTTTTTAGCATACATAGCATTCACTTGATGCTGATACATATCTATCAGATCGTCTATGTTTTTGGTAGCAAATCCATCTTCTGTAATCTCCGGATCAATACCTAATGCGGTAATAGATCTTGTGCGGAAAGAATCATAATCTCCATATTCTACATTATTGGCGACTATGTTTTCAGTCAATCCGATAAACATATTATTGAGATCGACTGTAAGTCTTCTACCATTCAAAGCATGATTACGCTTAGAATAAATCGCTTCTCTTTGGATGTTCATCACATCATCATATTCCAATAGACGCTTTCGTACACCAAAATTATTCTCCTCTACTTTTTTCTGCGCTCTTTCTATCGACTTAGAAACCATAGAGTGCTGAATCACATCGCCTTCCTTATGGCCCAATTTATCCATGATACCTGCTACACGCTCCGATCCGAAGTTACGCATAAGGTTATCTTCGAGGGATACATAGAATTGAGACATTCCTGGATCTCCTTGTCTACCTGCACGACCTCTCAACTGCCTATCTACCCTTCTACTATCATGTCTCTCTGTTGCAATTATAGCAAGTCCACCTGCATCTTTTACGGCTTGAGACAACTTAATATCTGTACCTCTACCGGCCATATTGGTCGCAATAGTCACTTTACCAGGAAGACCTGCTTCACTCACTACTTCTGCTTCACGTTGGTGCTGCTTGGCATTTAATACATTATGATCGATACCTCTCATTCCCAGCATACGACTCAGCTTCTCAGAGATATCTACCGATGTAGTACCCACTAATACTGGGCGGCCTGCATCAGTCAACCTATTCACTTCGTCGATTACGGCGTTATACTTTTCTCTATTAGTTTTATAAATTAAATCCTCTCGATCATCTCTAATAATAGGTCGATTAGTAGGTATCACTACCACATCTAATTTATAGATTTCCCAAAATTCACCCGCCTCCGTTTCGGCAGTACCGGTCATACCTGCAAGCTTATGATACATACGGAAATAGTTCTGTAAGGTAACTGTAGCATAAGTTTGCGTGATTTCTCCAACCTTTACATTTTCTTTAGCTTCCAAGGCTTGGTGTAGACCATCTGAGTATCTACGTCCTTCCATCATACGACCCGTTTGCTCATCTACAATCTTTACTTGGCCGTCCATTACTACATAATCCGTATCCTTTTCAAACATAGTATAGGCCTTCAGCAACTGACTCACTGAGTGTAACCTTCTCGCCTTGATAGAATAATCTTGAACTAGTGTATCTCTCTCTTCCGTGAGTTTAGTACCCGTTTCACTTTCTCGCTCTTCTAATCTTTGCATCTCTTCTGTAATATCCGGCATCACATAGAAGTTCGGATCATTTTCTCCCTTAGACAAAAAGTCTACTCCTCGATCCGTAAGCTCTACGTTTCTATTTTTTTCATCGATAGTAAATAGCAAAGGAGCGTCTACCAAGTGCATATTTTTATTCTGCTCTTGCATATAATAATTCTCAGTCTTCTGCATGTGTACCTTTACACCTTCTCCAGATAAGAATTTGATTAAAGGTCTCGCTTTTGGCATCGCTTTATGCGCTCTATACAAGGCCAATCCACCTTCACCTTCGTTATAACCAGTCTTTCCTTCAGCAAACAATCTTTTGGCATCCGCTAAGTACTCTGTAGCTAACTTTCGTTGACCGCTAAAAAGACTTTCTACTTTATGCTTAAGTTCATTGTATTCTTGCTCTTCCGATCCTTCTGGTACAGGTCCAGATATAATCAATGGTGTACGTGCATCATCTACTAATACACTATCCACCTCATCAATCATGGCAAAATGGTGCTTTGACTGTACCAGCTCTTTGGATGATCTTACCATATTATCTCTTAGGTAATCAAATCCAAATTCATTATTGGTACCATATACAATATCCTTCTTGTATGCGGCAACCCTTTGTGGTGAGTGAGGCTTATATTTATCTATACAATCTATTGTCAGGTGAAGGAATTCCATAATAGGTCCAATCCATTCACTATCTCTTCGTGCCAAATAATCATTAACCGTAATGACATGTACACCATATCCAGAAAGTCCATTGAGATAAGCTGGAAGCGTCGCCACTAAGGTCTTACCTTCTCCGGTAGCCATCTCTGCAATCTTACCATCATGCAAAACCATACCTCCAATAAGTTGCACATCGTAATGCACCATATTCCAAGTAATCTCTCCGCCTGCAGCTAGCCAAGTATTCTTCCAAGTAGAAGTATCGCCATCTATAGTAACGTAGTTTGATCTTGCTGCTAGGTCTCTGTCGTTTTGGGTTGCTGTCACTTCCAGCATTTCATTTTCCGAAAATCTTCGTGCCGTTTCTTTAACGACAGCAAAGGCTTCTGGCCTGATTTCTTTGAGCACAGCTTCTAGATGCTTGTCTCTCTCTTTAATCAAGTTATCTATGTCGTTAAACATTTCCTCTTTGACATTGAGATCATTCTCTTTTTCAGCATTTTCTTGTATTGCTTGAATATCGTTATTGATCTCAGTAAGATGTGTTTTGATACGTTCTCTAAATTCTAATGTCTTATTACGAAGCGCATCATTAGATAGATTCTTATATTCTTCAAAGTACTGATTGATCTGGGTTACGATCGGATCATATTCTTTGACATCTTTGTCATATTTGGTTCCAAATACTTTCTTTAGAAAATTAAACATGGACTATATTATATTTTAAGTTATTGTCTTTTAGGTTTTTGAGTAGCCGCTTTTACAGACTCAAAGCGCTCAAAGATAAAAAGTATGAGCGATAACTACATTATCAGATCAGATACTGTTCCAAGCGCTTTTCAGCGACATAATGGCATGCAAACACGCTATTTGCAAGTAACTTAGAGCCATAATGACTAAAACTTCAAAATTTTATTGTCGTTTATGGCGAATATCAAAATTGCCTATATCCAAATGATTGTCCACTTAGTGTAAGAAATGCCATAAATAAATAAAGTAATTAAAGTAGAAGATGAGATCAAATAGTGTATTGGCATGGAATTTAGAAGGCTTATATTTCGTTATATTAGTATCGAACAAAATTCTTATTGATAAGGTAAGGATATTAAGTAACCAATAAAATTACAGTCATGAAAACCACAACAGTAATGTTTACCGTATCACAATTGAGAATTGTATCTGCGAGACATTTGTTGAGCGAAGCTGGCATTGAGAGTTGGACTGTAGATAAAATGGATAGCGCTCATGCTGGTCTATTTGGAGATATTGAACTCCATGTCCCTACGGAAGATGCTGAGAGAGCAAGAGCTTTACTTGTCGAAGAAGAGATTATAGTGAAATAAGAAACTTAAATTTTAGAAAATTTCCAAAGCCCTTAGATATTAGATTTGAGGGCTTTCTTTTTGATCATCTTGCTGCTAATCATTACCTCTTTTCTTGTGGCGATTTTTCCATTCTTCACTTTCAAATATTTTCACTTCTTCTGTCTCAACAGTTGTATTATCCTTACTCGGTTCCAATGGTTTTTCACTGGCTTCCATTTTTGCTTTGATTTCATCAGCTAATCCTGATTTCAATTTAACTCTATAATTTTTGTCATATTTACTTTTAAGCAATTGACTATCCCTATATTCTTTTTCAATTTCGTATGACTTACCATTTCTTAAATCAAAATGTTTTTTATTAAATGATTCTTCATTTAATATTATAGAACCATCTTCTGCTCTCTTGAGCATACTGCCAAACCTACGCTTATGGGCTATATAACTTAACTCATCAAACGTGTAAGGTTCGTATAAACCATCTTTATATTCCAATCTACTCACTGGCATACTAGTTGGCATAAAATAATAATACCATTCATCTTCCAAATAAGCTCCAGCAAATTCATATATAAAATCTGACGTTGAATTCTTCCAGCCTGTCGTACGTTTATTAACTGTAGTAAATAATCTAGAACTATCATCATTAAAAACAATAGCACTATCCAATTGCCAAGTATTGTGCATCAATGGCAAAACCATAGCCAAAGAGTCTGTTACCCAGACACTGATAGAATCACTAATAGAATTATAAATTTCTTGATAGGTATCAAAATTTTCCGTCAAATATTCTTGATACCGATCTGTATAAATTCCATTTTCTTGTGCTGGTGCTTTGCAAGTACAAAAAGATAATACAACTATAAATAAGCCATGTTTTTTAATCACATTTCTAATCATATCTATTCCTTCTAATTTCAATTTCACTAAAAATCCACTCATAATTTTTACTTAGAGGTTTGTCTAGAAAGTTTTCTATCCTATTCACTCTGGTAAATTAGTAAGAGGCACCCTAACTTCTACAGAAACAGTATCATCTACCGTAACTTTGGATAATCAAATTTTGAGCTCTAAGTTCTAGAAGCATACTACCCAAATATTGTAACTTCTTCTTTCAAATTCTAATCCACACTTTGGCAGAAATATCTTACTTGAAATTTATGCTAAGAGGTGCTTGTACAATTACCACATTTACTTTCCAGCCAACCTTTTCCTAATTCTACTCAATGATTCAGGCTTTACTCCCAAATAACTTGCGATTTGGTATTGCGGCACTTTATTTAAAAGGTCTGGACGGTTCTCTATAAGATCTAAGTATCTTTCTTCTGGTGTAGAGGATATGTATTTAGCGAACATTTCCTGATAATCACCAAACTGCTTTTCTGTGACCACTCTGCATAAATCTCCCAATCTGGGAAACGAATTCATCAAATCTTGCTCTTGATCTAATGTAGTAACGGACAAACTACATTCTTCCACGCATTCTAAGTTATGTTGAGATATTTGCACCCTAGATGCTGTTACATTTGGAAAAATTGATTGATCGTCAGTGTAAAAAAACGTAGTCATTTCTTCACCGTCTTTCAAGTGATATTGCCTTACACACCCTTTGATTACAAAAAATGACTTCGTGAGCGTTTCACCTTCTTTGAGTAAAAGATCTCCTTTCCGAAATGTTTTTACAGAATTTAGCTTAAGAATAGCTTCTTGCTCATCCGGCGTAAGAGCAGATAAATCAAGATATTGTTCTACTTTACTATTATCCATACGAGGGCTTCTGACTAATTTGAAATAATCAAATATAGGTCATTGCCGTTATAATTTCAACACACCCTCACTATCCTACATCAGCCAAATCAGTATTTGACTATAATATTACCTACTTTCTGTCCTGTCAACGCATAATCAAATGCTGCTGGAATGCTATCCAAACTGAATTCACGATCTATTAAAGGATCAAAAAGCTGTGCTTCGAATAGACCTCTTACAAATAGTAGACTTTCTTTAATTTTATTAGGAATATGAAATAATACTTTCTTACCTCCAAAGATTGGGGTGGTAATCGCAAATATTACATTTTGCATCCATGGCCCTAGCTCAGAGGATATATAAATTCCCTTCTTGGTCAATAATTTTTTGCATTTACCAAAAGTGCTTTTACCTACCGCATCAAATATGATCTCAAACTGTTCCTCCAAAATCTCGAAGTTATCTTTAGTATAATCGATAGTTGTTTCCGCTCCCATTTTTTTAACTATTTCCAAGTGCTGAGTTCTAGATGTAGCTGTAATAACTGCACCTTTGGATTTCAACATTTGAATGAGTGCAGACCCTATCGCTCCTGTCCCACCATTTACAAGTATTTTCTGACCTGCTTTTACATCAATTTTTTTGAAGGTATTATATGCGTAATGCGCTCCCTCACAAAGTCCAACGGCCTGGCTATAAGTGCAATTGGTAGGCATTTGGAGAATGGGCTTATCCTTCGATATTTTTAGATATTGTGCATGTGAACTGACTCCCATGTCATGAAATCCAAAAACTTTATCATTAATGCTAAACTCTATTACTTCCGTTCCAACTTGCACTATATCGCCGGCAAAGTCAGTTCCAAGAATTGGATTTTTTGGTTTAAAGCATCCAGTAAAAAAACGCATGATCCAGGGTTTGGCAGTAAGCATAGCGCAATCGGTTCTGTTTACTGTTGCGGCCTTTACTTTTACCAAGATCTCATCAGGACCACAAGTAGGCATATCTATTTCAGAAAGAGATAACACTTCCGAAGTTCCATACTTATTATATGTGCTGGCAGTCATTAATGGCATAATAATATATAATGGGATTTAAAAGTAAACACGGTACTGTAAGTTAGGAAAAATTCCAAACTGCCTATCGTTACCAATATTGTCCATTTCTCTTTCATCATAAAATTCAGAGATATTTCGTCTACTATTAGTTACATTATCTATGGTAAGATATAATTCATGAGTCGCTTTTCTTCGATTCCACTTATAACTAGCAGAAATATTAATGGCATAAATATCTTCAAGTTTTTTTGTATAAGCATTAGAGTAATCCCAATAACTTTCCGCATCTGGATCGACTGCCAATTCTCCGTTTGTGTCTCGTAAAAGTGATAAAATTTTCCGTCCGCCACTCAAAAACACTTTAGCATTTAGAGTTAAAGTTTGATTGTCTTTTTTTCCTAGTCCTGTGAATTCTTTTCCACATAAAAAGTTAGCCAAGTAATTTCCATTATATTGTGTATTGCGTTCTATACCATCTAGAGCTTTATATTTTGATTGATATACAGAACCATTTAACAGAAAATAATATCCTTTATTAAAACCTCTCTCTATAGTAAGTTCAATACCATAATTTCTTCCGGTACCTTCATTCACTAAATCTACATACTTAAAATCAAGGCCTTCATTAATAGTCGAATAATAAGATGTATCAAGATTCTCAACTGGAATATTGTAGAGGTGTTGATAGTAAGCTTCAAATTTCGCCGATGTATTTTCTCCAATTTTACGATTATATCCTACTACAAAATGATGGGCTTTTAATAAGTCCAAATCTCTGTTAGGTTCAATAAAATTACCATCATCTGTTGGCACTCTTGTAAAATAGTTATGAAGACTTTCCATAGTACTATGTTTACCATAACCAGCATGAAACGCATTTCGCTCAGTCGCCTGCCAATTTAAAGCCAATCGCGGCTCAAAAGTATGCTTGTCATTTAATAAAACATTCATGTTATGCAAACCAGATACTATGGTAACATCCCTGTTGAACCTATATTGGCAACTTACAAAGTTATTTATTACTCCAGCAGTTTGATCGAAATCAACTAATGTTTGTCTAAAGCCATTTTGTAATTGACTTTGTTTATTAGACATTGTCGTAGCAGAATACTGTGTTCCAATTTGTAATTTATGTTGACTACTAAGCTTGTTATTATAAACTGCACCAACTTGAAAATTAGATCTTTGGATGTCCGTTCGATAATTGTCTTTGGTGCTTATAACTGAATCCCTTTCAAACTCTCCTTCATCATCGAAAAAATTAATCACTGTGGATTCAATAACTTGATCTTCAATTTCATCTCTAGAATACGAAACACTAGTTTTCAGGTAACTACTTTCGCTCAAAGAAATAGAATGAGAAGCTCCCAGATTTAGTAGATTATTATTTTTATCAAAATCTTCTCTGATATCTGGCTTCTGGAAATTATCACCAGGCAACACCCATAAGGCAGGTGTGACATCTTCAAAAAGCACACTACTTATTCCACCCAGTCCTACAAATTTGAATGTCCCAAAAGATTTTGTTGGCAGAACGACCTTAAAGGAAGCGTCTTGAAATTTAGGTATCCCATCGACCTCTCCCATTAATCCTAATTGATCTAATAATGAAGCTGTAGAATATCTATAGTTTATTAAAAATGATCCTCCGTAGTTCTTTTTGATGGGTCCTTCAAAAGTAAAATCCGTTCCAAGAAGTCCAAATCCAAATACAGATTCAAATTTTTCATTATTACCTGTACGCAGTTTCATATCATAGACTCCGGCTAATGCTCTACCATACTGGGGTGCAAAAGCGCCACTATAAAAATCAGATGTTCCCACCATATTATTATTGAGTGTACTAATGGATCCTCCTACCCCACTTTGATCACCAAAATGATTTGGATTGGTTATCTCCATTCCCTCTAATCTCCATTGGACATACTTTGGTGAGTTACCACGTACGATGATATCATTGCCGCCATCAGGGCTATTAGCAACACCAGCAAAATTGGATAATATACGTGATGGGTCATTAAATCCTCCTGGGTAACGACTTGTTTCTTCGGCTGAAACTGATCTCGCACTAATCAATGCCATATCATTTATAGCTCTGCCGTCATTAGGATTCGCTAGGATGGTGATTTCATCCATTTTGACTACGGATTCTATCAATTCTATCTCCAGCACTACCTCTTTACCTGAATTCACTATTAAGTTAGGTAATGATACATTTTCATATCCTAGGTAACTAATATGTAAGGTTACACGACCTACAGGTACTTGACTTAGCCTAAATTGACCATTAATGTCGGTAGTAGTGGCTATTAACGGATCAGAGCCCAATACTAATACTTCGGCGCCTATCAATGCCATTTGGTTATCCTGATCTACGACATTACCTCGTACCACTTGACTGAGCTGCTGTGCAAAACTATTAAGTCCTGAAAAAATAATAGCCATGGTAATTACAGTACGTTGAATTCCTTTTAGAATATTCATTTGTATACACTTATTTAATGAGTAACAAATGTAGAATCGAATGATTAGCGGTTCATTGACAAAAGTCAATAAGCGAAAAAGCTAGGCTAAAGTGTATTGCGTATTAAGTAAAATAAAATGTAAGTGCTGTAGATGAAAAAAATTATATCCGCGATATAACTATAAATTGATACTCCAAGAAACAAAGCGAATTGAATAAAAATTTTCTCATGATCACATGCTGTATAATTTCTATCATATTAAATGGTGATTAGGGCCGCTCCTAAAGAGTAGCGGTTTTTTACTTTAAAGTCTTACCCATTTATTACCCCTCTCCCATTTTCTTCCAACCAATCCTAATAGCAAATAACATCACAATAAAAGCAATTACGAAATAATGGAAAGGTATAAATGTAATGGCAAAAATGTGCATACGATCCAATATCCACATGAAACTAATCAAGGCTACTAATATCATAACCAAACCTCCAAGCTTACCAAATCCAGGAATATCTTCGAATCTTACATTACGTCGAACTAACCACAGCGTAAGTACCATAATAATTATCGGAAGTACTTGGGTATAGAGGTTGGCCTGAAGAACAGAGCCTCTTTCGAATAAAAATTTATATACATTAAATACCATTGAAAGGATACCTGGAATACAGGCAGCATACACCAAGAAGCAGTACGTTTCTTTCCATGGAGTCAGGTGTCCTTCGCCTTTACCAAAAATACTTGCTAGAAAAGCAGTAAGCGGAAGAGCTACAAAGAAAAATATTGGCAAAACAGGATTATTTCCTATCGCTGAAAAAAAATCACCTAGAGTCATACTTATAAGAATTCGAGAAAATGAAAATTTGATAGATCGAGAACCAATTGGATCTCAAACATTATCTCTACAAATCTATCAAATTAAATATAAACTTAATGTGTAGGGACATCCATCTCGCTTTTTGGCTTGCTTATAGCACGTATTGAACTAGCCTACTTTGTCAACTCTGATTCAATATGCACAATGCGTGTTTTTTCTCAAAACTAATCTCGCAACCAAGCAGGATTTTCAGATAGATATGCTGCATATTGTACGCGTTTGATGCTCAATCGCTGTCACAATACGCAGTACGCGCGTTTTTTCTCTATTCGAGAAAAAGCCACGCTTAAATGTTCATCATTAGGGTGTATGGATCTTCGAGTTGCTCTTTTACTTTTACTAAGAAGGTTACAGATGTACTACCGTCGATTACTCTATGATCATACGAAAGAGCTAACCACATCATCGGTCTAATTTCCACTTTACCATCTACAGCAATTGGGCGTTGTTTGATCGTATGCATGCCTAAAATTGCAGATTGAGGTTCATTGATAATTGGCGTACTTACTAAGGATCCGAATACCCCACCGTTAGTAACCGTAAATGTCCCACCTTTCATTTCATCCAATGTCAAACTACCTTCTCTGGCTTTTCCAGCTAATGATTTAATTTCTTTTTCAATCTCTGCAAAAGATTTAGACTCCACATTTTTCACAGGAGGAACGACTAATCCAGTAGGTGTAGAAATAGCTACTGAAATATCCACAAAATCATGATAGATCAATTCGTTACCATCTAATTGTGCATTTACTGCCGGCATCTCTAATAGGGCATTACTACACGCTTTTAGGAAAAGAGACATAAAGCCTAGTTTCACGCCATGTTTCTCCACAAATTTTTCTTGGTACTTCTTACGCATTGCCATCAATTCACTAAGGTCTACCTCATTGAAAGTGGTAAGCATAGCTGTATTATTCTTAGCAGATACTAATCTTGAAGCGATCGTACGTCTCATACGACTCATCTTTTCTCTACGAGAATTTCTAGATCCTGCTACTTGAGCGACTGCAGCTGTCGGTGCTGAGGTTGCAGGTGTAGGAGGATTGCTTGCTGCTTTCTGCGCATCTTCTTTAGTGATTCTACCATCTACACCAGTTCCTTTTACTTGATTGGCATCTACACCAGATTCTCTCATAATCTTAGCCGCAGCAGGAGAAGGGTGACCCGTAGCGTAATTTGCCGTTGCCGGAGCAGCAGGTGCACTTGGCGCTTCTACTTTTGGCGCTTCCTCTTTAACCACAGGTGTTGCTGGTGCTTCTGATCCCTCTGGTGCGGCAACAGAGGTGTCAATTTTAGCCACTAAAGCTCCAATTTCAAGATCATCCTCTTCTGCCGCTACGTATATCAGTTTACCACTAGCTTCTGCCGGAAATTCGAGTGTCGCTTTATCAGATTCAAATTCGCATATAGGCTCATCTATCTTTACATATTCTCCGTTTTCTTTTAACCATTGGGATAATGTAACTTCAGATATAGACTCGCCAATAACTGGAACTTTCATTTCTACGATACTCATAGTATTAACTTTATAAGATTAATGTGTTACAACAAAACTAAAGGATATATTACTATATCTAATACAAATAGCGTGCTAACTAAGATAATTTTTAGATTCATCTATACCATTTTTTAGGTGGATCTAAATATATGAAACAAAATGTTTCTAGATAGTGGATAATTGCACCCAATGGAGTATTCCATGCTTTTTTGCCTCTTTTTGATCCTAGATTAGTGTTAATGAATTCCAGAATACATATTACCGAAATACAATATTTAACTTTGCAGTCTCGACTAATAATAAAGAAGTGAAGAACGCAGTACTAATTTTATTCAGCCTTTGGGCTTTCAATATAACATCCGCTCAAAATGCAAAAAAGACTACAACAGCTGTAGATTTTGAAGGCAGTATAAATTTAGATGGAATACTTGATGAAACTGTATGGTTGACTGCTCCAGTAACTACCGACTTTACACAAAATGAACCAACGCCAAATACATCTCCAAGTCAGAAAACTGAAGTAAAGATTATCTATAACGAAGAAGGTATCTACTTCGGTGCTTTTATGCATGATGATGAAGCTGATAAAATATTAAAGGAACTATCTGTTAGGGATAGATTTAATAATACAGATTGGTTTGGAATCACCTTAGACACCTATCAAGATGGTCTTAATGCTTTTGCCTTTATCGTAACTGCCGCAGGAGTTCAGCAGGATATAAAATATTCAGGTGGATTTCAAGACAGTAATTGGGATGCCGTATGGAGCAGTGAAGTTCTTATTCATGAAAATGGATGGAATGCGGAAATATTCATTCCTTATTCAGCTATTAGATTTCCCAATACAGATATTCAAAAATGGAACTTACAATTGGGTCGTGAAATAAGAAGGGAAAGGGAGCAATGTTATTGGAATCCTATCGATCCAAATTTTGAAGGATTCGTCAACCAATGCGGACATTTAGAAGGAATTAAAAATATTGAATCTCCTGTAAGATTATCAATCACTCCATATATCACAGGATATTTAGTCAATAATAAGAGTAATGGAATTAGCGAAACAGGTACGAGTTATAATGCTGGGATGGATTTGAAATATGGTATCAATGATGCCTTCACTTTAGATATGACTTTAGTACCTGATTTTGGTCAAGTACAAACTGATAATCAAGTATTGAACTTAAGCCCATTCGAAGTATTTTTTGATGAGAATAGACAATTTTTCACGGAAGGACTGGAGCTATTTGATAGAGGAAGACTTTTCTATACTCGACGAGTAGGAGATCGTCCTATAAATTTTTCCTCGCCATATAGTCAACTTGAAAATGGAGAAACTGTAATTAACAATCCTAATACAACTCAACTTTATAATGCGACTAAAATATCTGGTCGGACGGCTAAAGGTACAGGCGTAGGTTTCTTTAATGCGGTCTCTGGCGAAACAAATGCTACCATTAGATCCATCACAGGACAAGAGCGACAAGTAATGACTAGCCCTCTTAGCAACTATAACGTACTGACTATTGATCAAAACCTTCGCAATAATAGCAGAGTCACTTTAATGAATACTAATGTACTGAGAAGAGGTTCGACTTATGATGCCAATACCACTGGATTATTCTTAGATCTAAACAATAAAAGTCAAGCTTACGCCTTTAGCGGAAGTGTAATTAGATCCGAACAATACTTTAGCGAATCGGATAATAATTCTGGACATAAGTATACTGCTCAAATAGCTAAGCAAAGTGGACAAATAAAGGCTCAAATCAATTATGTAGAAGAAAGTGATACTTTCAACCCTAATGATTTAGGGTTCTTATTTAGCCCTAACGAAAGAAGCGTAGGAGCAGGCATAGCCTATAACCAACCTAGTGCCAAAGGAAAATTAGCGAGATACGAATATTATATCAATGCAAATTATGGAAGATTGTATGCTCCCAACGTATTTACCATATTCGGAGCAACAGCAGGAACATTTTATCTTTTTAAGTCTAGAGATGCGGTAGGAGGAAATATCCGATTCGAACCCAAATCATACGATTACTTCGAACCGCGAAATAATTTTGAAAGCTACCTTGCCTACCCGAGTAATTATTCAGTAAGTACTTTTTATTCATCGGATTACCGAAAGACATTTGCGGCTGATATTAGAGTGTATTACCAAAAGATGAATCAGGAAGGACGGAATATATACAATCTATCATTTGAGCCAAGATTAAGACTAAGCGATAAGTTGTCTTTCTTTATGGATCTGAGCTACAGCAGAATAAATAATGATCAAGGATATATCAATCGATCCTTACTATCACAAACTGTAAGTGGCTTAGAACCCAACGACATAATGATGGGTAGACGAGACTTAGACATCTTTGAGAATAGTATTAGGGGACAATTTATATTTACTAATAGGCAATCATTATCCCTGCGAGTAAGGCATTACAATGCCACTGTACAATACAATACCTTAGGTGTATTGAGTGAAGAAGGTAATATTTCAGCTTTAGCCTTAGAGGGTGATCGTACTTTTGATCAAAACTTCAATGCTTTTACTGTAGATATGAATTACCTATGGAGATTTGCTCCTGGAAGTGATATGATTATCAATTTTAAAAGTGATATCCAAGGTGGTGATGATGGTTTTAATAATTCCTACCTTGAGAATATCAATGCGTCTTTTGACCAACCTCAAGAAAACAGTCTATCGCTAAGGATTGTCTATTTCTTGGATTATTTGTATCTAAAATAGTGGAATAGGCTCATTTACAATTTATCGTCTACATCTTCAATAGATTTAACATCTACGGTATCGAAGTATTTGGACATCGCATTTTTGGCTTTACCCTTCACTTCATCATTGACATAATAAGCTATCGCCAATAAACTAGCACTCAATATGCTAATATCGTCAGTAAATCCAATAAAAGGCGTTAGGTCTGGTATACTATCAATAGGAGCCAACAAATAAGCCACAGCGCCTAGTATCACTCTCTTTGCCCAAGCAGGAGTATCAGGTCTTTTCCAGGCGTAATACATCAGCAATACAGAATAAACTAGACTTTGGCCCAATCTATTTGCCTTCATTTTTAGGTACTTAAATATGGATTTAGGATGCATCATAATGTTAGAATGTCTGCTTTAATTAAATAAACGTCAAAAACGTTGCAGCGAGTTCACCATTAATATAGTCATATAAGTAGAAACGACTAATAAGCCATATAACTCCATAAGCGCCCCCTTTTAGTCGGCATTATTTTTATTTTTACATGGGGGAGGTTTATGGTTAAAACGACTTTAAATAAAGGCCTCGAGCACGGAACCACCATAAAAGACTAATGAGAATATTTCAAATCATCATATTATCGATAATCTTCAGCCTGTCAATGACAGCACAGATTGAGATATGTAATAACTCTATAGATGATGATGGTGATGGTCTAATAGATATTCAGGACACGGATTGCGATTGTGATCAAATACTACCATCTGGGCTTATTCCTAATGAGTCATTTGAAATCATGGAATGCTGTCCTAATGGTGAGGCAGAATTTCAATGTGCCACGAGTTGGGAGCAAGCTGCACCAACTTCCGATTATTTCCATACTTGTGGGATCACTTATCCAACGTGGATTACACCTACACAACAACCTCCTCTGCCATTACCAGATGGTCAAGGCTATGTAGGATTTAGGGATGGAAAGCGGCCAGGTCGTCCCAATTATAAAGAATATGTAGGTGCCTGTCTAACCGACGAAATGGAAGTAGGTAAAGTATATACTTTAGACTTTTTTCTAGGATTTCCCCTTAGTAATAATAGCATAGATATGACTATTTATGCTACCACAGAGTGTTCAAATTTACCCTTCACCACCTCGTTTGATACTGGGTGTCCCACAACTAATCCTGGATGGGACCAATTAGACGCTCAATTTATACAAGGAAATAATGAGTGGCTTAATGTGACTTTTGATCTTTTTGCTGACAAACCGTATACCGCTATTATTTTAGGTTCTGGATGCGGAGCCAATCCAAATTTTGAAAATGACCCGTACTTTTTCGTAGATAGACTAAATCTGGTAGAAAAAGTTGAAGAGGGATTGCCGTTTACGTCCATTGAAGGCTCACTTTGTGAAGATGAAATTACGCTTCAACTTGATCTTGGCGATGAATTTGGTTATCAATGGTATAAGGATGGGATAGCAATGACTGGAGAAACAGCAAACGTTATCACGCTGCAAATAGATTCTGAAAATATAGGTGAATATTCTGTTTTAATAAGCACACCAGTAGGTTGTGTTTTGAGTGAAACGCTTGATCTCACATTACCGGTATTGTTTGGAGAAGAAAGTGCCACCATTTGTGAGGGTGAAACGTACACCACGAATAATAATCAATATTCGATGACTGGGGTTTATAACTATACGCTCATTTCTTCACAAGGATGTGATAGCATAGTTACGTTAAATTTAAATGTTCAACCAGCAAGCCAAACCTCATTTACGCCCACTATTTGTCAAGGAGAAACCTTTGAGATCAATGGCGAAATATTAGATGAAACTGGTAATTTCTTTTACACATTCGATGCTGCAAATGGTTGCGATAGTATTGTTACTGTAGTACTGACTGTAGTACCTGCTGCGACTCGAACAGAAGAATTTTCTATTTGTGAAGGACAGCCATTCTCGTTTGAAGGTATGGATCTTACTCAAACAGGCATCTACCCTTTCTTTTATGAGCAAGCCAATGGTTGTGATAGCACATTCATTATTGATCTTACTGTCAATGAGACTTACACTGAAGAAGCATTTGCAAGTATATGCCAAGGAGAAACATATCAATTTGGTAATGACATGTTGACAACTTCTGGAATTTATAGTGGAGGTTTAATTTCTCGATTTGGATGTGACAGCAGTGTCGTCTTGACCTTAGAAGTAGATGAGGCAACTTTTTCACAATCTGAAGCGACATTCTGCGAAGGTGACATATTTGAATTTCAGGGAGTAGAATATGACACTCCGGGATCTTACCAATCCGTAATACTCAATAGTAATAATTGTGATAGTACTATCTTTTTAGAATTGGATATGATCACATGGGATGAAGGCATCATGTTACCCAATGATACAGTAGTAGATTTGGGCTCAGACCTAATGATAGTTCCAGAATATATAGCTCCAGAGTTTGAACAAACTGTATGGCTCAATGAGTCTGGAGAGGTAGTTTCGAATGAAAGTAGTTTCTTTCTTAGCGAGGTACTGGAAAGGCAAGAACTCACTCTATCTGCCATAGATGAATTTGGCTGTGTGGATGAGGATAATATAGTCATCAGAGTAGATCGAAACATAGGTGTGTATACACCTAATATATTTAGTCCTAATGGTGATGTATCTAATGATTATTTTAGGCCAGTTGTCAATAAAAGTATCGCTTCTTTAAAAGAGATGAGAATATATGATAGATGGGGAAATCTTGTCTATCTAGGAGAAAATATCGTCGATTTAGAAGGATGGCAAGGTTGGGATGGAAAGTTTAATGGTCAAGCAGCTATTAGTGGAGTATATGTATATTCTGCTATATTTATAGCGTTGGATGGAAAAGAAGAAGCCTTGTCAGGTGATATTACCTTAATAAGATAATTTAGAATATGAGAATATTTTGGTCGATTGTATTACTGTCTTTTAGTCTCTCGCTTGGTGCGCAAGAAATTTGCAATAATGCCATTGATGATGACGGGGATGGTTTAATTGACTTGAATGATGAAGAGGATTGCCTATGTCCTTCAAGCATTCCATCAGGTCTTATCCCCAATCCATCATTTGAAGACTTTATTTGTTGTCCTACCCAAAAAGAGCAGCTGGATTGTGCTGTAAGCTGGATACAGGCATCAGCCAATACATCGGATTATTTACATCTATGTGGAATCACCGTACACCCGAATGTAGGGAAATCTGTGCCTTTACCCATTCCTGATGGAGAAGGTTATATAGGATTTAGAGATGGCATTGGAGCTGGGAGTCCTCAATATAAAGAGTATGTAGGTGCCTGTCTTAATGAGACGATGGAAGTAGGAGTAGAATATCGTTTAGATTTTTTCCTTGGTTTTGCTCCAGAGATTAATCAGTCTATAGACATGACTATTTTTGGTACTACGGAATGTAGTAATATTCCTTTTGGCAATAACAATACTGCCTTTGGTTGTCCTACAAATGGTCCAGGATGGGATCAACTTGGGCAACTAGTAGTATCTGGTCAAGGAGAATGGAAAAACATCATATTTGATATCATTGCCGATAAAAATTATAATGTAATTGTAATAGGACCTGGCTGTACTCAAAATACTAATTCAGGAACTACACCTTACTTCTTTGTAGATAGATTAGCCCTTGCTGAATTAGTAGATTTTGATGTTCCTTTTGCAGATATCCAAGGAGATTTATGTCAAGAGGATTTGACTATAATCGCTGAAGAGGATGAAGATTATGGGTATCAATGGTATAAAGACGGTGTTGCATTAATCGGAGAAACTGATGTCACTTTAGACCTTGATGTCGATCCTGCCAATGAAGGTTTTTATGAAGTGCTGATTACTACGCCAGACGGATGTTTTAATAGTGAAGATTTTGAATTATTTGTTCCTGTATTTGAAACCAATATTGAGGATAGTATTTGTGAAGGAGAGACTTATATCGTAGGAGGAAATGAAGTCACTGCGGCAGGTTTTTACTCATTCCCATTCATATCAGTTCTAGGTTGTGATAGTATTGTTAATTTAGAACTCGAAGTGACTAGTATAGGGACAAATTTTGTAGCCCCTACTATCTGTGAAGGCGAAGAATATATTTATGCTGGTCAAAGTTTTAATGCACCAGGATTCTATTCGTTTAACACACCTGGACCAACTGAATGTGATAGTTTGATTAGTATCGATCTTACAGTTACACCTAATTATGATATCAATATTCCTATAAGTATTTGTGAAGGCCAAACGATACAAGAAGGAAGCGAAATATTAAGTGTTTCTGGAGTATATTCTTTTGACTACATGACTGATGCTGGGTGTGATAGTTTAGTTACTATTAATCTGACTGTAAATGAAGTCTATGATGATAATACTACAGTTAGTATTTGTGAGGGAGAAAGTTATCAACTAGGTAGTCAACTTTTAACAGCATCTGGCGTCTATGGAGAAGTGCTAACTAGTGTGACTGGTTGTGATAGTAGTGTGTTATTAACATTAGAAGTAGAAAGTATTACGACTAACACAGTAGAAGAAACTATTTGCTTAGGAGGAGATCCGTTTATTTTTGAAGCAGACACCTTTGAGACAGAAGGAAATTATCTACTTACTACTACTAATGCAGCTGGCTGTGATAGTTTGATTTCTTTGGAGCTCAATGTTGTGGATTGGAATGATGGCATTGCACTTCCTGATGATATTACTGTGAATTTAGGAAACGCTGTCTCATTAAGTCCATCATATATTGCACCAGAATTTATTCAAATTGTGTGGACAGACGAAGAAGGAATTGTACTTTCTAATGATGACATATATAATATAGATACAGTCTTATCGGTTCGAGATATTACTGTAACTGGTATCGACCAATATGGCTGCGTAGATAGCGATGAAATACAAATTAGAGTTAATCGAAATATTGGAATTCATCCACCTAATATCTTTAGCCCTAATGGAGATGGAAACAACGACTATTTCAAGCCCGTGGTTAATCAATCCTTGGCAGCATTGAAAGAAATGATGATATATGATCGTTGGGGTAATCTTGTTTTCGCTGCGGCGGGTATTACAGATTTAGAAAGTTGGCAAGGTTGGGATGGAAAGTTTAATGGCTCGGATGCAGTCGCTGGAGTATATGTTTATTTCGCTACATACATAGCACTAGATGCGGCGGATGAAGTAATCTCAGGGGATATCACTATCATACGATAACACGCATTTTTGCTTAATGCTAGTCTTGTTTTTCAGTAAGCTCTTTACTTAATTTCTTATTGGCTTTTGCACCAAGTTCCTTTATTTTTTCTGCTCGTTGTACTAGATTGCCTTTTCCAATAGTTAGCTTATTCATCGCATCATCATAGGAGGTTCTCAATTGATTTAATCGATTCTCTATTTTAGTCATATCTTCTGTAAAAGCATGAAACTTATCGTACATTTTTCCAGCTTGAATAGCTATATCCAAGGCGTATTTTTGCTGCTTATCATTGCGCCACATGGTTTCTATGGTTTTTAGTGTTGCAAGTAGCGTACTTGGAGTCACTATTACTACATGTTTATCAAAAGCATATTGATAAATGCTCTGATCCATTTTGACAGTTGCCGCAAAAGCCGTTTCTATAGGTATAAACATTAATACAAAGTCAGGACTATCAATCTGGTATAACTCGTGATATTTTTTACTTGCTAATCCATCCACATGCGATCGAATAGAAAGTGAATGTGCCCTCAAAGCTGCTCTCTCTATATCTGGAGTTTCGGCATTTACGTATTGTTCATATGCCTTAAGAGACACTTTGGAATCTATGACATAAACTTTGTCATCAGGCGTTTTGATTAACATGTCTGGCATCAATCTTTTTCCACTACTATCGGTAAAAGACTGTTGTGTAAAATATTCGCGATCTTTTTCTAACCCAGATTTTTGAAGTACATTTTCCAATATCAACTCACCCCAATTTCCTTGAATTTTATTATCTCCTTTTAATGCCTTTGTAAGATTTGTTGTCTCTAATGTCATTCGCTCATTAAGCTGAGCTAGACTTTTGATTTGTTCTTTTAAAGAAGAATGTCTTGCGATATCTTCTTTACTATTTTGCTCAATTCTGCTTTCAAATGTTTTAATACGCTCTTTTAGAGGATCGAGCATTGCTTTAATACTTCGGTTATGATCATCTTCCATCTTAGCCGACTTCTCATCTAGCACTTTATTGGCAATCAATTGAAATTGTTGAGTAGCCACTTCTTTATCCGTTCTAGATTGCTCTAGTTGCTCCTGCAGAAATGAATGCTGAGATTCTAAAGTCGCAATATCTATTTTAAGCTCTTGAAGTAGGAGCTTAGTTTTATCATGAGCCTCTAGAGTATTTTTAAGTTCGTCATTCAATCGCTCTTCCCTACCCAATACTATGGATAGATCTTTCATAGAAGATTGATATTTCATCCACAAAAAAACAATAGTGCAAAAAAGAAAAATAAATAGTAAAATAATCGCGATAGGCATCTCCATATGTGATTCACTAATTGGACAAACCAAATATACATATTATAAAATATTATAATATGATTTAATGGGATTATAATCGCCTTATTAATCTGGGTATATGACCTAAGAGCAATCTGAGCAGTTACCTTCTAATACGAGATGTGCATTTTTAATTATATATCCAGCTGGGATATCACTTGGCAATGATATCGCCCCATCAAGACAAGTAGTCTTGCCACATTTCTCACATCTGAAATGGGCATGTTCGTCATGATGAGAATGGTCATCACAATCATCAATACAAATAGCGTATTTGGTTACTCCCGTTCCATCTATAACTTGATGAATTAGTCCTTTCTGTTCGAAAGTCTTCAAAGTACGATATACCGTAATCCGATCAGGATCTTCCAGATTCAATTCAATATCTCTATTGCTAAGTGCTTTACCAGCAGATTTTAAAAATATCTCAAGCATCTCCATTCGAATTGGAGTCTTACGTATTCTTAGATCTTTGAGTTTGTGTTCGGCTTTAGTCATAGCAATAATTCTTAAAGTAATAAAGCAAATATATGTGATATATGTTTAGTAAAGGCTTGTATAATTATACTAATTGTCTTAGATTTTAATTCTAATTGATAGCTTATCATCTAATAGAATTAACCACATCATCTACTCGCTAAGAACATTTAAATGAAAGTCGAGCTGTTAATCCTTTCGGAATTTATACAAACTTTATTCATTGAAGAAGGTTCTTATCTTTACAGTCTAACGTTGAAACTAGCATCATGAAAATATTTCAATACCTTTTACCTATACTTATTATTCTATTTATTGCAGGATGCTTTCTTATGCGTAAGTACAAAGTAAACCCTCCAATTAATCTCATTGGAAAAAGTTACGAAGGCGCATTACCTATTGATAAAATCAAAGTACCTCCAGGCTTTAAGGTAGATGTTTACGCAGAAGAAGTTGAGAATGCTAGATCTCTTTGCTTGTCGCCTGAGGGCACATTATTCGTAGGTAATCGAGGTGGTGATAAGGTATTGGCACTTAAAGATCTCGATGGAGACGGTAGAGCAGAAAAGCAATACGTATTGTACTCTGATGGAAATATGCCCAATGGTGTCGCTTATAAGGATGGCGACCTTTACATTGCCGAAGTCAATCGAATACTTAAAATATCAGACGTAGAATCAAAATTAGAAAATCCTGGCACTCCAGAAGTTATTTACGATCAATACCCGACGGACAAGCATCATGGATGGAAATACATCGCTTTTGGTCCTGATGGGAAATTATACGTTCCAGTCGGAGCACCTTGCAACGTATGTGATCGTGAAGAAGCCATATATAATACCATTACACGAATTAATCCAGATGGTACAGGTCTAGAAATAGTAGTGGACGGTGTGCGTAATACCGTAGGATTTGGATGGCATCCTACAACTCAGGAGTTATGGTTTTCTGATAATGGAAGAGATATGTGGGGTGACGATAAGCCTGGCTGTGAGCTTAATCGAGTTACGGCATTTGGTCAACATTTTGGATTTCCTTATTGCCATCAAGGTGATCTATTAGATGATGAATTTGGAAAAGGTAAATCATGCGATAATTATATTCCTCCAGTTCAAGTATTAGATGCTCACGTTGCTCCCCTTGGCATAGAATTTACTCAAGGAAGTAATTGGCCAGAGGGGATGGATAATAAAGTACTTATAGCCGAGCACGGCTCATGGAATAGATCTACAAAGAGTGGTTATCGAATCACAATGGTGACTTTAGACTCGGAACATAAAGCAACAAGCTATGAAAATTTCGCTACTGGTTGGCTCAATGATGCAGATCAAGATGTCTGGGGAAGACCAGTGGACATGGAATGGATGCCTGATGGATCATTATTAGTAAGTGACGATTTTGCAGAGGCGATATATAGAATTAGTTATGTGGGAAAATAAGCACATCTAATCGTCGCACACAAGTATAACTTTCAAAGAAGGTTTAAGCTTTCTTAGCCTCGATCATTAATGCTTGAAAGATGTAAAAAATACTGTCAACATTATATGTGTTACAGTATTAAAATTTTTTTATCGACTTCATGGCTTTACTTTGTATACTACCCTCTTTGTAGCAAGCAAACCATTCTCCTGCATTTGGGATGTTCATCATCTCCAACTCAGCATTCTTCGCTTCCACTTTGGAAGCCCAAGAAACAATATCGGTGTATCTTCCTTCCTCATCATTGTGAATCTCCCAACTGATAAATCCAGGTAAATTCTTCATCCAGTTATCGATAATATTTTGTGCGACTTCTAGTAAATGCTCTTTCGATATTCCATCTGCAAGCTTGTACGATATGATATCCTTGTACATAAGTGACTCTAAATTTTAATGAATTTTTTAGTTGCAACTTCAGGCGTATTTCTTGATCTTAAAAAATACACTCCAGTAGACATATAACTTACATCAATTCTATTATTTGCAGCATCAATTTTAATATCTCTACGAATAGTTGTTCCTGATATATCTAAAATTTCAAAATAGTATTCAACTCTTTGATTAAAATTAATATTGATATTTAAGTAATCAGAAGTAGGGTTTGGGCTAAGGGTGAGTTCGCTCTCTATGATTCCATCGTCAATAGAAGAAGATAACTCCATACAATCCAGTATTTCATCAGCAAAAATTTCATAAGAAATAGAATTTTCCCCAAAATCTATTTCGCCTAAGACCATGCCGTTTGAATACCTTAGATAATGTAATCCACAAATACTAATAAACCAATCATAAGATACGTTAGTAGATATTTCAAAGAATTGCCCATTTTGTAATCCAAGAACTAAGGTATCTCCTATTAAAAAATCATTTAGCCACTCTCCACAATTAAAGCCATCTTGACCTAAAATTGAAATGGTGTCTTCGCTTGTTTGAAGATTAAGATTATCAATCACTTTAACTTCCATCTCATATTCCTGAGACTTAGCAGTTACTACAGCAAGAACAATATGATCACTTTCGTTTACTGATCTACAAAAATGTTCAGCTGGAATCGGCCAAACACAACTACAAGCCAGAGATATCGCGACTGAAAATAATACTACGCCAATGCTAAGGCTCCAGTTAAAAAAGAGAGAATTTTTCATGGTAATGCATTTCTATTATTACGTCTTCTAAATTTCATTATCAAGATAATAAAAAATTAATAGGTCGATGCCACTAAATCCATTCTATGTCGTGAATAACATTATTGCAGAATTAAATAAAATATAAGCCCAACCTCCCTTCCATCGAATAGTAAATAAAAAAGGAGCACTAGATTCAACTAGCAACTCCTCTAAATAAATATTTGGAATATCTTCTTTACTATTCTTTGAGATCGAGAGCCAAATTAAGTTCACCTAACTGCTCCACATCTACTGGACTTGGCGCATCTATCATCATATCACGGCCTTGATTATTTTTAGGGAATGCGATGAAGTCTCTAATACTGGATTGGCCATTCATCACGGCACAAAGTCTATCGAAACCAAAAGCAATACCTCCATGTGGCGGAGCTCCATATTCAAATGCTCCCATCAAGAATCCAAATTGCTCTTCAGCCTCTTCTTTGGTAAATCCTAGCAAGTCAAAATTGCGAGATTGTAATTCTCTATCATGGATTCTTATAGATCCACCTCCTATTTCTGATCCATTGATGACCAAATCGTAAGCATCAGCTCTTAGTGCTTTCATCGTTTCATGATCACCAGTAAGCATTCTATCCATATCTTCTTGCTTTGGAGAAGTAAATGGGTGGTGCATCGCATGGAATCTTTCAGTTTCTTCGTCCCATTCTAACAGAGGGAAATCAATAACCCATAATG
Organism: uncultured Saprospiraceae bacterium; assembly: GCA_937927575.1. GTDB lineage: Bacteria > Bacteroidota > Bacteroidia > Chitinophagales > Saprospiraceae > UBA1994. Next base: position 26,204 of record CALBEE010000048.1, read on the forward strand.
GTTTGAAATCTCCTTCTTTCATGAGGCCTAATCGACTTCCCATTTCTAATCTCAACTCATTAAGCTGCTTACGTGCTTTTTCTGCTTCTCCACTAACGATAAATAATACATCGCCCTTCTCGGCCCCCATCTTTTCTGCCCACTTTTGTAGTACTTCATCTGAATAGAACTTGCCTACGGTAGATTTTATGCTTCCGTCGGCCATCAGTTTGACATATACTAAGCCTTTAGCGCCAATTTGAGGACGTTGCATCCATTCTGTAAGCTTCTTCATATCCTTATTCGAATATTCATCTGCTATACCTTTGGCACAAATACCTACAACCAATTCAGCATTATCAAATATCGCAAAATCATGACCTTTAACGAGATCATCAAGTTCTACGAATTCCATATCAAATCTTAGATCTGGCTTGTCACTTCCATACCGCTTCATCGCTTCATCATAAGACATGCGAGGGAAATCACCGAGATCTCTATCTAACGTATGCTTAAAGAGATGCTTAGTCAAACCTTCGAAAGTATTTAAGATATCTTCAATAGTGACAAACGACATTTCGCAGTCAATCTGGGTAAATTCTGGCTGACGATCCGCTCTAAGGTCTTCATCACGGAAACACTTCACAATCTGAAAATACTTATCCATACCCGCAACCATCAAGATCTGCTTAAATGTCTGAGGCGATTGTGGTAATGCATAGAATTGACCTGGATTCAATCTACTAGGAACTACAAAATCTCGCGCTCCTTCTGGAGTAGATTTTATCAAGCAAGGTGTCTCTACTTCTACAAAATCTTGACTATCGAGGTATTTACGAGTCTCTAGAGCCAATTTGCTTCTGAATATCATATTATCACGAACCGGATTACGTCTAATATCCATATATCTATACTTCATACGGATATCATCACCACCATCAGTCTCATCTTCTATCGTAAACGGAGGTGTCATAGATGCATTAAGAACATTAAGTTCGGATACATTAATTTCGATATCACCAGTAGGCCTGTTAGCGTTTTTACTACTTCTTTCTGCCACATTACCCTTTACTTGAATAACAAACTCTCGACCCAACTTGCGCGCTTCCAATGTAAGTGCTTCGTTAGACTCCATATTAAACACCAATTGAGTGATGCCATAACGATCCCTTAGATCAACGAATGTCATTCCTCCTAGGTCTCTACCTTTTTGCACCCAACCACTGAGTACTACTTCTTGTCCAATGTGTGATGCTCTAAGTTCACCACAATTATGTGATCTATACATATGATCTATATTGTAATTGTATTCTTAATAATGAAATTTTAAAGATACGAGTATCTAAAAACGATCGCAAAGATAATGATAGCCTATAGATATAAGTGATAATCAGCTATGAATGTAAAAAGTGGCTACCATTATTCATGATAGCCACTTTTTCTTATTTTTTGCTTGATGTTTATCTTAATTTAGGATCATCTAGAAATAGTAATTCTCCGTCACTAGAATCATTTCCAAATTCATCTATGTATTTAGGTTTCCTTGAGCTTGATACCTGTCTGAATAAATTTAATTTTTCTCCCGCCATTGGTTCTGCTCCTTCCGGCATTCTATTTTTACTATATAAGCTCTTTAGTTTTAATCCATACTGATGTGCTATACTTGCCATAGTCTCACCTTCATATACGACGTGGTGACTCTCTTTTTTATTCGTCATCGTCTTCTTACGTTGCAAAAACACAACCATATCCTTTTTGGGAATATAATTTTCGTCAGGAAATACTTCGTTATACTGAATTAGCTGTTTCGCTTTTTTTCTATTGGCTTCAGCTATCTCGGCTATAGAGGAAACTCCATCACCGTACACTACCTTTATTTTATTCACTTTTCCAGTACGTAGGGCTTTAGCCGAGTCTGCTTTCTTAACTGGCTTAGGAGAAGCAGCACTTGACGAACTATCGTTGAGGTCAACAGTCATGAGTATTTTGGGCTCATTACTTTGTGATGCTAACTGTCCTTTAGGAATGTCATATTGATGAAGCTCATATTTTTCAATAATCTGAATCAACTTTTTCGGATAATTTGGATCAGTAGCATAACCCGCTTCCTTTAATCCATTCGCCCACTTTTTATAATCGGTAGTTTCTAATTTGAATAAAAAACCATAGCGATACTTTTTTTTAGGATCTGATAAGAAATCACTATGCGCTACAAAAGAATCATAAGCATTATCAAATGATCTGAAACAACTTTCGATCAGATTACCTTGACTATCTCTATCGTCATCAGATTTAAAGAAAGAATTTCCATTCCAGTTACTTCCGCACTTGATCCCAAAGTGATTATTCGCCTCAGTAGCTAAATCTGACCTTCCCCAGTCTGATTCCAACATACCCTGAGCCAGTTTTATACTTGCAGGTACTCCTGTTCTTAGCATCTCAGACATAGCAATATCTCGATGATTTTCTATATACCGATCTGCTAATTCAAAGTCTACCTGCGAATAGCTAGCATTCACAGTGTATGTCATAACAAGAAGGGTAAATAGTTTGAATACAATTCCTAGTTTATTCATATTGTACTATTTAGTAATATAAGCAATAACAAGTAATATGCCAATAAGGCTATGTAAATAGTATCTTAAGTAGGAAATAGGCGTATCAGAGTAGTCCGATGTAGATTAGATGAGATTTTTTTGGAGTGGAATTCCTATTCAGATTTATCCACAATAATCAGAACGTGTAAAAGCTTCAAATAATTTCGTTCTACAAGAAAAAAGGCGATCCCAAACAATGAGATCGCCTTTTATATCACTTTACTAGCTTATTAGAAGCAAGTTATTAAATTTCTAGCTAGTTGATTTACTTCACCACTTTGTGATAGATTATGTAGTTTAGGGTTAGCCTCTATGTCATAAATCACACCATCATTTAAGAAAAAATTTCTCAGTTCTATGGGTATCACGAGTTCGGTGGTCTGCTCATCCATTACACCAAAGTCTCTATCAAGTTCTATATCCGCAAAAGCTTCATCTGCACCTAGATGCAAGGCAAAATCAGATTCTGGAATACCGTCTCCATCAAAATCAATCATACCCTCTACTTTACAAAAAACATAACTATTCCAATTGCCCCAATACTCACCAGAAAGAGATAAATCATTATCAGAAGGGAAATTAGCAGGTGACATACTATTTTCTTCGGCAGGTACTCCTATTCCAAAAGAAAGGTTGACATAATCGCCTGACTTGACGCCGTTAAGATTGAATTTATACCCCTCTGCCGCTCCTGCCGCAGTGGCATGCGCCTGTCCTACATAAAGATAATTAGCTCCTTCAGCAGAAGCCACTCCTTCTTCCGTACGAAGTGCCAATTCTGACAAGTAAAAACTAAATCTACTAAAGTACATAGCCTTTCCATCAGGATACATATACTCCTCTGATGTCACTAATGGCTGACCATCATAAGTCACCTTAAGTGCCATTTCTACACTTCCATCTTGATTTTGTGTGTTATCAGGAGTATCATCTCCACATGACATATACATCAAACTAATAGTAAGGAAGGCAAAAATCTTGAATGATAATTTCATAGATATAGTTTGTAACAAGTAATTAAAATGATTTTAATGGTACTTCAAATGTAGACCATATCTGGCTAAATAACTGGAAGGAAATGCATACTTAACTTTAATTTGACATGCACATGAGTTTTTGCACTCATCTTGCAACAATCCAATATACCCAATACTATTAGGCTGTAATCCATAAAATTTATATATTCAAAGTGTATTAGATGTTATCACAAAATCAAAACGAAAAAAATGGAAAACAAAACTAACGGCCTCTCGATTGGAGGAATGGTAGTAGGTATCGTAGCCCTTATCTTATCTATAATACCTTGTACAATGCTTTTTGGTGGCATCCTTGCCATTGTAGGGCTTATACTCAGTTTTATAGGATACAAATCTGCCAAGGATGTAGGTGGCCCTACTACTATGGCTATTATAGGTATGGTCCTCTCAGGACTAGCGCTAATTGTAGCTATTGCGTGGGGGACTTTATTTGCGAAAGCTAGCGGTGATATAGCTGAGCCCTTAAATGTCGAAACATGTGATGAAGTATTAGTAGAGATGGAAAAAACAGTCAAGGAAATGAAAGCATTTTCTGATAAAGGCGATGATGCCAATTTAAGTGATATTTCAGCTATGGTGAAAACTACGACAAGACTTGCAAAAATTAAAAGTACATCAGAGCAAATGGATTGTAGTCAAGATTCTACGTTCAGGGCCAAAATGGAAATGTTAGAAGGCCAAATGGAATAAATTGAGTACTTACCAAAAAGTAAATATTTCAATAGCAGCAGTACTTAGTTTTGTACTGCTGCTATTATTTTGGGGTACTTCTACAGGTGTAGTGCGCTGCCCATTCGACAGTCAACTCGGACTACCCTGCCAATCCTGTGGTATAAGTCGTGATATATTTCAATACCTCCAATTGAATTTTGATACCCCCATTAATCCACATTCCCTGAAAGTCTTCTTTTTTCTAGTAGGTCAAACCACACTAAGAGCATTCTTAGCCATATTTAAGCAGTCAAACATTTCATCAATCATTAAGTTAGATATTGGACTTTCTATCAGTTGGTTTATTTGGGTATTTGCCTCATTAGTATTCAGCTAAAAAGATCAATGAAATAATCTAAAAGCAATCTTTGCCATTTTCTTTTTGAATGGTGTAATCGTTTTGTCCATTAGGCCTCTTATGGTTTTTTGATTAATTCTAGTGGCCACCGGATAAGGATATACTCGATCATTAAGCTTATGCACAGGCACCTTTGCATGTTTTGCAAGCTCTAACTCTTGAATCAATTCTCCTGCATTTGGCGCAATCATACTACCAGCCAATATGTATTTATTTTTTGTAGATCGAGTATCATCAACCCAAATCGACATACGTCCGTAAGTGTATTCTTGAATGATAGCACGATCATCATGAGACATATCTTGATCCTGTCGATAATATTTTATTCCCTTTTGATGCATCATTTCCTGGGTCAATCCGAAATGCGCTACTTGAGGATCCGTAAAAGTAACCCAGCTTAAATCACTCCATTTATTTTTATGTTTCGCGATTGGAATTAGAAAGTTACGCCAAATCATACGCACCATTTTTTCTGCTCCATGAGAAAACATATAAGTGCCAGCGGCATCACCTACAACATATACTTTTTTGTTAGTGCTTTGTAGGTAGTCATTAACTTTTATTCTGCCACGATCAGTAAGTTGTATCCCTGCTTTTTCCAAGGCTAAGCCATTTGTATTTACTATTCTGCCTGCTGCGATCAATGTGGAATCACAAGGAATCGATTTACGACTTCCGTCTTTATATTTTAAAAATGCACTTCCAGAATCAAAAGACTCTACCTCGGCATTATTAATCACAGCAATACCCTCTTTTATAAAGCATTCCTCCAAAATATTTGATACTAACTCAGGCTCTTTACTTAATAATCTAGCGCCCCTATTTACAATCGTCACCTTACTACCTAATCTAGAAAAGCATTGCCCTAATTCACAGCCAATGGCTCCTCCTCCTATTACTACTAAATGATCGGGTAACTCTTTACAGTCAAAAAAAACATTTTCATTAGTATATACATTTACTTGTTCCATTCCTTGTATGGAGAGTCTACGAGGTGTAGATCCGGTACAAAGTAGAATAATCTTTGCAGAATAATCCTTAGCATTCACCCTAACGGTATTCCTATCCTTAAAGGAAGCACTTCCAATGATGACATCAATACCTTGACTCCTTAATGCCGCCGCGTCTTCGGTACCTCTGATATAATCTTGTTTGGAATGTATATATTTTAAAATAGATTTCATGTCTGCTTTTCCACTTACATCCAAGCCAAATTGCTGAGAAGCTTTTGCCTTGTAAAAATGGTCAGCAATATGAATTAAAGCTTTGCTAGGAACACATCCAAAATTAGTGCAATCACCTCCAAAATGATTCTCATTCCGTTCTATCAATAATGTCTTCAGTCCCAATGTATTGGCTACTCCACTATTACCTAATCCTGCACTGCCTGCACCTATTATTATTACATCGTATTTTTTCATAGTTACAAATTAACTAATAGACAGTTACCGCAATAGTTCGTAAGTCTCTTTCCATATAAACTGTCTTTTAAAGATCTCTTTGATATTCTGACTTTAATCATCTAAAAAGCTATCTTAATGCGATATAATATACTCAGACAAATGATAAGACTTATAGCATTAACATATATTGTAATTACACTTATATCATGCAACGCTGACGAAAAGGACTTCAATGCTCCGCAAAATAAAATCACCATGCAAGAATATGATGTAAAGCTTGACCGTAAGCAGGCGTATCGACTTTCTAATATGGCGCTACATTGTATGCAGCAAGAATATCCTTACAAATTAGGACAGGTCCTAGGATCAGATCTCGATCTGCTAAGTCCTCAAGAATTACATCCTGCATTTTATGGATGTTTTGATTGGCATTCTGCTGTACATGGCCACTGGTTACTGGTAAGAATTTTAAAAGAATTTCCTGATCTAGAAAATAGAGATACTATACTTAATAAATTAGGAGAAAATATAAACGCTGAAAATATTAAAGGTGAACTGGTATACTTCAATAGAGCGACTGAAAAATCTTTTGAAAGAACTTACGGTTGGGCATGGCTGCTCAAGCTCGCTGAAGAACTGCATACATGGGACCATCCTAAAGCTAGAAAAATGGAATCCGCATTGCAACCTTTAAGCGAATTCATAGAAGATAAATATCTTGATTTTTTACCTAGACTTGGTTACCCTATCCGTGTAGGCGAACATACCAATACTGCTTTTGGACTGACATTCGCATATGATTATGCGCTCACTCTAAAAAGAGATCAACTTAAAAAGCTAATCGAAAATAAAGCTCGAAAATTCTATTTGAATGATGAAGGTTGTCCGATTACATGGGAACCAAGTGGATTCGATTTCTTGTCACCTTGTCTTGAAGAAATTGATATTATGAGAAGAGTACTTCCACGCGACGAATTTAAAAATTGGCTTTTCAAATTTTTACCTGAATTAACTGACCCTAGTTTCAATTTAGAAGTAGCGCAAGTTACAGATCGAAGTGATGGCAAGTTAGTACACTTGGATGGTGCCAATTTTAGCAGAGCTTGGACATTATATGGTTTAGCTTATTCATATCCAGAGTATAGTCATCTTGAAAATATGGCAGACAAACATGTAGCTCATTCGATTGGACTAATTGATGATGGAGAATATAGTGGAACACATTGGTTAGGCAGTTTTGCTGTATATGCTTTAACGCAAAAACAACTATTATCGAAATAAATAAAGATGTCAAAATGGTATAACAATATTGGACCTGCAACTTTAGTAGCAGCTGCATTCATTGGGCCAGGAACAGTAACTATTTGCTCACTGGCAGGTGCAACTCATGGCTATACTCTGCTATGGGCATTATCTCTATCTATTGTAGCGACTATAGTCCTTCAAGAGATGTCTGCTAGATTAGGTATCGTAAGCCAAAGAGGATTAGGCGAGTCTATAAGAGCAGAAATCTCCGCTCCTATTGCAAAAGGAATTGCTATGATATTAGTGCTTGCCGCCATAATTATGGGTAATGCTGCTTACGAAGCCGGAAATATATCAGGCGCTGTTTTAGGATCATCTGTATTTTCAAATCTAGATACTTCTACTGCGAAAAAAGTCATCACCATTTTCATTGGCATTATTGCCTTTGTATTTCTCTGGATCGGAAAATATAAATGGTTGGAAAAATTACTAATAGCCTTAGTGCTTACCATGAGCATCAGCTTTGTAATAGCAGCCATCATGAGCAAACCTGATATAGTAGGAATTATAAAAGGCGCATTCATACCTAGTACTCCAGATCAATCTTTACTCACGATCATAGGTTTAATTGGAACTACAGTAGTACCGTACAATTTATTTTTGCATGCCTCACTTGTAAAAGAAAAGTGGAATTCCGAACAAGACTTGGCAGCAGTCCGAAAAGATATATACATCAGTATTATACTTGGTGGTCTAGTAAGTATGGCCATAATAATCGTTGCCACCAACACACAAGGAAAAATAGAAAATGCTGTAGATATGGCGCGAGGATTAGAATCTTCTTTAGGTTCTTTCGCCAAATACTTAGTAGGAATAGGATTACTAGCAGCAGGAATTACATCTGCCATCACGGCACCTCTTGCAGCTGCATACGCGGCGAAAGGAATTATGGGATGGAAAGATAATCTAACAAGCCCCAAATTTAGAGCGGTATGGTCTTTCATATTAATACTAGGAATTGTTTTTTCTCTAATAGGATGGAAACCCGTAACTATAATCAAAATAGCACAAGTGGCGAATGGCATCCTACTTCCAGTAATAGCTTGCTACTTGCTATGGATAGTAAATCGCAAAGGCTTGATGGGTAAATATGTAAATTCTAACCTGCAGAATGTGCTTGGAGTAGCCATCATTGCTGTCACGATTATTTTAAGCGCTAAAAGTTTGTGGTCTGTATTAGGATAAAGAATTATACACTATGTATCTGAATGTAGATTTAGGAGAAGAAATAAAAGCTAATCTAGAAATAGAAAAAGAAGTGATGCCCTATATAGATGCATGCAATATTGCCTGCGGAGGTCATGCTGGAAATGAAGATACTATGAGAGCCTCTGTCTTATTAGCCAAAAAATATAAAGTCAAAGTAGGTGCACATCCTTCATATCCAGATCGTCATAATTTTGGTAGAAGTACGATGAAGATTGACCATGAAAAACTTCAAAATTCTCTCCTTGATCAAATGTATCTCCTTCATAAAATTACAGAAAAAGAAAAGATACGAATTCACCATGTTAAACTTCATGGTGCTCTCTATAACGACGCGTCCAAAGATCCTAATCTCGCAGAACTTGTAGTAGAAACTGTAAAGAGATTTGATTCTAAGTGTATTTTATTCGTTCCACCTAAAAGTGAAATATCAAAGATCGCTCAACAACATCATCTTAAAATTCATTATGAAGTATTTGGTGACAGAAATTACAACGATGACTTATCTCTCGCAAGTCGATCATTTAGTAATGCATTGATCACTAATAAACTCGATCTCGACCATCACATCAAATCAATGCTAGACGATCAAATTATAATATCATTGAATGGGAAGTCGCTTCCTATTAAAATGGATACCATATGTATGCATAGTGATCATGAAACTGCAATAAACAATATAAAATTAGTGGCGAATTGGATCAAAAAACATCAAGAATGATTTCGATATTACAATATGGTCAGAATGCTTTATTGATACAGTGGAAAGGAAATATTAATCCAAAAATCATTTCCGAAGTTAGTAGGTTCAATCAACAAATTTGTTCGAGTAAAAATGAATCTATACTGGAAACGATTCCGGCATTTACATCCATTACCGTAAGTTATAAAGGGAAGACATTTCCGGAAATGAAAGTAATTATTGAGAACCTCTACAATGAAAGAGAAAATAATCACATCGAACACAAAAAGCAATCTTGGCAGTTACCAATGCTTCCGCTACATGATTTTTCAAGCAGTCTTTTAGATGATTCGAAGATGAGTACCGAACAGTTTTTCGAATTATTCTTTGAGATAAAATTTACGATAGGTATGAAAGGCTTTTTACCTGGATTTATGTATCTCGCTGGACTACCTCAAAATATGCATATACCAAGAAAAGTCAAGCCCGATTTATCTATTGCTAAAGGTAGTGTAGCCATAGGAGGATCACAATGTGGTATATATCCAAAAGAATCTCCTGGAGGCTGGCATGTTATTGGAAATTGTCCTATTCCACTCATAGATATTAATGATCCCAAACTTTCTTGTTTTAAAGTTGGCAATGAAATTCAATTCAAAGCCATTAACAAATCCAAACACATTCTTTATCAAACCACGGATTGGAATAATGATCTAATTACTTCTAATTTTCTAATACATGAGTAATATCAAAATCATATCACCAGGAATACAGACTAGCATTCAAGACTTAGGCAGGTTTGGCTTTAGATCACATGGTATTCCCTTATCCGGTGCCATGGACCAATCCGCATTTAGATTAGCCAATATACTAGTGGGCAATGATGAAAATGAAGCGGCACTAGAATGCACAATGATGGGTCCCAAAATAGAGTTTACATCTGATTCCTATATAGCCATTACAGGGGCTAACGTCGATGTATATATCAATGAAATACAACAAAAAATGAATGCTACCCTATCCATAGAAAAAGGTAGCATTTTAAAATTTGGTAGAATTCATGAGGGATGTCGATACTATATTGCTTTCGCTAACGGTATTAATGTGAAATCAATTTTAGGAAGTAAATCAACAGATACAATTAGTGATATTGGCCATCCAATTTTGAAAAAGCATGATACTTTATCACTAGCCCATAATGAAGAAGAAAGATTATTTATAGAACTCAATTCACTAATAGATAACTTAACTTCAAGAATAGTGAAAGCGTACCCTGGACCAGAGTATTCTTTGATCCAAGATGTTGAATTGGACAAGATCACTCTTACTATCGACGCATCTAGTAATCGAATGGCCTATGTACTCCATAGCGATTTGAAAATTACACATAGGTATGAAATGGTATCATCAGGAGTATTACCTGGCACAATACAACTTACACCTAATGGTCAATGGAATATCTTGATGAGAGATGCACAAACTACTGGCGGATATCCGCGAATATTGCAAATTTGCGAAAAAGATTTAGATTATCTAGCACAACGAAGAGGTGGAGAGAAAATCAGAATAACGATGACTAACGAAAAAATTTTATTTTAATCTTCATAATTCGATTTTAACACGAATAGTTCTATTATCGAATCGATGTTATAAAATTAGATATACTCGCTTCCATATCTCCTTCACTTAAAGCTCTAATAAAAGCGCTTCCAATAATTGCTCCATGACTATACTTACAAGCGGTATTATAAGTAGTCTTATCGTGGATTCCAAAACCTATTAATCTTGGGCTATGAAGGTTCATTTGTGCTATGCGTTCAAAATACTCTTTTTGATGTAACTGTATCTCACCTTTCTTACCTGTAATACTGGTTTGCGATACGACATAAATAAATGCTGAACTCAAACGATCTGCTTGCTTAATTCTCTCATCTGATGTCAATGGAGTAATTAAAAAGCTGATTTCCATATTGTATTCCTGAAAGAGATTGGCATATTTTTTTTCGTATATATCCATGGGGAGATCTGGAATAATCATACCCTGAATGCCTGACTGGTGAGCCTTCGACAGAAATTTTTCAACACCATATTGAAGCATTTGATTATAATATCCCATTGCTATTATAGGTACCTGTGTATGTTGCCTTGCTTCTTTTACTTGTTCAAAAAGTATATTTAAAGTCAATCCATTTTGCAACGCGACTTGACTACTTTTTTGAATCGTTTCTCCATCGGCCAATGGATCACTATACGGCATTCCTAATTCGATTAGATCTACGCCTTCTTCCGATAAGCTTTTTAATACTGTGACCGTACTGTCTAAATGAGGGTAACCAGCAGTACAGTATACGTTGAGAATTTCCTTTCCTTTTTGGTCAATGGTATTTCTAATATTCATATGCATATATTATTCTTTTCTACTTCCCTATCGTATATACTGCTTAATCTAAATTGCAAAAAGCTATAACTATTTTAGTTTAAATATTTCATGATCGTATTTAAGTCTTTGTCACCTCTTCCAGACAAGCAAAGCACTACGACATCAGATTTCTGAAATGACATTTTTTCTAGGATAGCTAAAGCATGTGCAGTCTCTAATGCGGGAATAATTCCTTCTTCTCTACTGAGATATAACATCGCTTGAATCGCTTCTTCATCAGTCGCAGGATAGACTTTTGCTCTTCCACTATTAATCAAGTGGGCATGCATGGGCCCTATCCCAGGATAATCTAATCCTGCTGAAACTGAGTGAGGTTCAATAATCTGACCATCATTGGTTTGCATTAACAATGTTTTACATCCGTGAATAATACCTTGCGACCCCAATATACTAGTAGCTGCGGACCGTCCAGAATCGATGCCCTCTCCCGCTGCTTCTGCTAAGATTAATTTTGTATCTGAATGATCTAGAAAGTGATAAAATGCACCTGCTGCATTACTTCCACCACCGACACAAGCCACAACATAATCTGGAAATTCGTCTCCTGTTTTTTCAAATAGTTGTGCTTTTATTTCCTGACTAATAACTGACTGAAATCTAGTGACCATATCTGGATAAGGATGCGGCCCAATAGCCGATCCAATAATGTAGTGCGTACTCTCCGCATTATTAATCCAATCTCTTATGGCTTCATTGGTGGCGTCTTTAAGGGTACGACTTCCAGATGTCGCCGGTCTAACTTCCGCTCCTAACATTCGCATTCGAGCAACATTAGGAGCTTGTCTAGCAATATCAACTTCACCCATATATATGATACATTCTAGATCCATCAAAGCACAAACTGTAGCCGTCGCTACGCCATGCTGCCCTGCACCCGTTTCTGCAATAATACGCTTCTTCCCTATTCGCCGAGCTAATAATATTTGGCCAATAGTATTATTAATTTTATGAGCTCCTGTATGATTTAGATCTTCTCTTTTAAGATAAATTTCTGCTCCATATTTTTCAGATAACTTTACAGATCTATATAATGGTGAAGGTCTACCTACGTAGTCTTTTAGCAAAGCTTCAAACTCTGCAACAAAATTACTTTCCTGCGAAATCTCCAAATACACTTTTTGCAAGTGATCTATATTGGCATAGAGCATCTCCGGTATAAAAGCTCCGCCAAAATCTCCATAATAGCCATCCTTTGACACATTATATAAGTTCTTCATTGTCATTCTTCTATTTAATCACTTCTAAAAATCGATCAATCATTTCCATATCTTTAACTGCGGGTTCGGATTCAAATCTACTATTGATATCCACTCCTCTAAACATAGGATGACTTATCTTTGAAATACTATCTGTATCGTCCGGACCAATGCCGCCACTTAATAAAAATGGTATATCTCCCTTATAATTATTTAATAGACTCCAATCAAATTGCCTTCCAGATCCACCATAGTTATCCGTATACGTATCAAATAAATAATACTCTGCATAACTATGATCCGTAATCCCAATCAAATCTTCAACGGAAGAAATTCTAAATACCTTGATCACCTGTGCATACTGTGCCACCATTTTTCCAAAATCTGCTGATTCATCTCCATGTAATTGAACGTAGTCCAAACCAAATTCGGAAATCTTTTTTATAATAGATTCCATATCTTCATTGACAAATACGCCTACCCTTTTAACTGTAGTAGGAAGTATATTGTAAGCATCTGCTTCTAAGGCTACACACCTGATTGAAGGCATATAAAAATTTAATCCAATCATATCGAGAGAATCATTGACCTTTGCAAGATTTTGCTCAGTCCGTAATCCGCATACTTTTACTATCATATTCCTTTTTGTCTTTTTGTTAGGATTATCAAAATCACTTATGCATTCATTCTATGATTATACTCTATAATTAATCGAGCACATGCACTTGCTGGATCTTCATTAGTCATAAATTGTTCTCCAATCAAAAAACCATCAAACCCAGCTTTAGTTAATTCTATCATTTGATCTACAGAATTAATACCACTTTCTGAAATCTTACAAACATCCGGCAATATCTCTATAATATCGAGACTAGATTGAATATTAGTCTTGAAAGTTTTAAGGTCTCTATTATTGACACCCACTACATTTATATAACTAGAAATTTTCTCAACTTGACTTGCGTCATGTAATTCCATCAAAACTTCTAAGCCCAAATCATTAGCTAGCATTGAAAGCATTTCCACTTCCTTTTTCGACAAGATTTCTGCTATTAATAAAATAGCATCAGCGCCTATAGATTTCGCTTCATATACTTGATAAGAATCGATAATAAAATCTTTTCTCAAAATTGGAATCTGATTTTCAGCTCTTGCCTTTAACAAATAATCAGATCCTCCACCAAAAAACTCTTCATCGGTTAAAATTGATAGCGCAGATGCCCCCACCCTTGCATATCCTTTTGTTACTTGTTCGACATTTGCATTCAAATTAATTTCAGGTTTGGAAGGCGATTTTCTTTTAAATTCTGCCACAATTCCAGGAGAAGATTCTTCCAATATTGCTTTACTAAAAGAATAAGTTTCTCTCGAATACAAACTAGAATTTTTGAGTACCTCTAAAGGATTTTTAATTTTCCTTTCCGCTACTTCTTTCTTTTTACTATGTACTATGATATCTAAAATGTTCATAACTAAATTTAGTCTATCTAAAAATCCTAATTACTATGTGCTATTAATTGTTCTAATGCAAATTTTGCCTTTTTAGAATGCAACGACTCCTTTGCTTCTAAAATGCAATCTTCTATGGATCTACTCGGATTATAGCATTGAATTGCCAACGCTGAATTCGCTTCTATTACAGCATTCTGAGCATCCGTACCCTCTCCAGAAAGTACTTCAGTAAATATCTTTGCTGCAGAGTCTATGCTGTCTCCTCCAAATATTTGACTGGGAATTAATGGCTGTTTACCAAAATATATAGGGTTTACTAAAAGTTCTTCCTTACTATTGATCAATCTTACACCACCAGTCAAGGATACTTCATCATACCCATCAATAGAATGTACAATACAATAACTTTTATCTAAATCTTGATGTAGATAACTATAGAGCCTAGCCAATTGCAAATTAAATACACCTACCAACTGTTGCTTAGGTTGGACCGGATTAACCAAAGGTCCTAGCATGTTAAAAAACGTTTTAACTCCCAATTCTCTTCTAATACGGCCTACTGATTTTAAAGCTGGATGAAAAAGTGGCGCATGCAAAAAACAAATATTCGAAGCATCTAATTGTCGATTTAATTGATCACCATCATTAGTAAATTGATACCCAAGATATTCTAGTACATTACTCGATCCACATACCGAACTCACACCATAATTCCCATGTTTGGTTACTTTATAACCAGCTCCTGCCACTACAAATGAAGAGAGCGTAGAAATATTAAATGTATTCTTACCGTCTCCTCCAGTACCGCAAAGATCAATTGCATCTGTACCATCTACCTTTACTTTGACACATAACTCAAGCAAGGCCTCTCTAAATCCACTTAATTCTTCAAGCGAAATATTACGCATGAGATAGACACTTATAAAAGCGGCGATTTGCGCATCATTAAATTCACTTTTAGATATCCTAATCAAAATATCTCTAGCTTCGGACTTGTCTAAAGATTGGTGATCGAATAATTTATTTAGTATTCTTTTCATTTTATCTTTTTGCTTAGTTTATATCTAGTTTATTACTAAAATGACTCATTTTGATTTAAGTGTTTTCGTCTTAAATCCAATATTAAATTTTTAAAAAGTTCTCAATCATCTTACTGCCTTGGGGTGTCATTATTGATTCAGGATGAAATTGCACTCCATACACCTTATGCACTTTATGTTCGACAGCCATAACTTCTTCAAATTCTCCTTTAGCCGTCACCAATAGGTCATCTGAAAGTGTGTCTTTGTCGACTACCCATGAATGATATCGCCCTGCTTGGAATGTAGATTCTACACCTTGAAAGATGACAGAAGTATCTTCTACCTGTGTAAACCACGACTGAATCCCATGAAATACACGATCCAAATTTTTCAATTGAGCACCATATACTTCTCCGATGGCTTGCAGGCCCAAACAAACTCCAAATATTTTATGCGTTGGACCAAGCTTAAAAATTATTTCTTTGAGTAATCCAGCTTCATCTGGCAAACCAGGTCCTGGACTTAGGATGATATATTCGTAAGTCGAGACTTCTTCTATAGTAGTTTCATCGTTTCGCCTAACCGTGACTTCATTCCCTTGTAATTCGTTTACAATCTGTACAAGGTTATACGTAAAACTATCGTAGTTATCTATTATTATTGTCTTGCTCATTTTACTATTTTTTACGCTCATTACTTAATTAAGTCCTATCTCCTCAGCTTTGATCAATGCTTTTCTTAGAGCTCCCAATTTATTATTAACTTCTTCTAATTCTGATTTTGGATCTGAGTCGATCACTACTCCCGCTCCGGCTTGAAAACTCAAACTCCCACCTTGACTTATAAAAGATCTGATCATAATGGCATGATTTAATCTTCTATCAAATCCAATCCAACCAATAGCGCCACCATAATACCCTCTTCCTGTGGGCTCTAACTTATCTATCAATTCCATAGCTTTAAACTTAGGCGCGCCACTTAATGTACCTGCTGGAAAACTATCAGAAAATACCTGAAATGCACTTACGTTATTTTTTAGTATTCCTTTGACTTTAGAAGTTAAATGAATAACATGACTAAAATACTGCAACTCTCTTAGCTTACTCACTTCAACTTGAGTGGAATGCTTTCCTAGATCGTTTCTGGCCAAATCTACCAACATAATATGTTCTGCGTTTTCTTTAGGATCTTTCTTTAATTTTTCTCCTAAAGCTATATCTTCTTCCGTTATTCCAGTTCTTTTGAATGTGCCTGCTATAGGGTGTAATTCGGCATAATCATGACTGACTACAACTTGTGCTTCAGGGGAAGAACCAAAAATTTTATATCCGCCATAATCAAAATAAAACAAATACGGACTAGGATTGATAGAACGTAGTGAACGATAAACATTAAAATCGTCGCCATTAAATTGTTGCGAAAATCTTCTGCTCAAAACTATTTGAAACACATCTCCTCGTTGACAGTGATTCTTAGCTGTATTGATCATATCCAAATATTGAGCATCAGCCATATTGGACGTGACTTCGCCTTTTAATTTAAAATTATAAGTTTGATGATTTTGCCTTCCTACCAATTTCAATATTTTATCTATTTCACTTTCAGTGCCTTCAGGCAAATTTTCGATAAGATAAAGCTGTTCGTAATAGTGATCAAAAACGAAAATGTATTTATAAAAATCATATCTAAGCGTAGGACTACTATCGTCGCGATTCTTGATTTTAATGGTTTCAAAATACTGTATGGATTCATAACTACTAAATCCAAAAATTCCATTATGTTCTGATTGCTCATTCGAATCAAATTGAAACTGATCTAGGAAATATTCCATTTCTTCATTAATATCAAAATCACTCTTAGCAGTATACCTGTTGCCTATTCTATGTGTCAAATAGTTATTCTTCACCTCGATAGTACCTATACTATCAAAACATAGAAACGACATTCCATTTTTCTTACTGCTATAATCTGAACTTTCTAAAAGTAATAACTCTGGATACCTTTCACGAGCTTTGAGGTATAAACTCACCGGAGTAGTCAGATCAGATAATATTTGTCTTTTATGTATCGTAATATTCATATCATTCTCTAATTGATCAAATAAAAAAGCGGCTCATCGAAATATCGATAAGCCGCTTAATATATCATATATACAAATAGTAACGCCTAGCTCGATATCGAGTTTAATCTAAGCCACCACCAATTCGTGTTCAATGTATTCATTTTAATATATTGTATCGCAAATCTAAATTTAATTAAAGAATTCTTCAAGTTCTTGAGTTTAATTTTTTCTCTGTAACGATCGGATGCCGGTTTAAGGACTCTTTAACCTTAGCCTACTTTGGTTTCATCCAGTCTTTTTCGATCCTTTGCTTAAACATCTTAGTGACAGCCTCTTTACCCCATTCGGATTTCTCAGTGGCTGTCCATACTGACTCAAAGAATGTAATCCGCTGAAATTTAGGTGGCAAGTATTTCCTCCAATTAGTCCCTCCAGTTCCTTGATCAGCACCTGGTAAATGGCGACCACTTGCCATAAGATGACTCAACTTCCAATAGACGTTGATGTATTGATCATATTCCTTTAGTAATGTCTTGACTTCTTCATCTTGCTTTATTTCATCATCAGATGCATCATATAAGTATGCTATATTTCTATTTTTATACTTTTTGATCATCTTTAAAAACTCACCATCATACCTTTCCTCGAATTGGAGTAAAGTCAATGTTTTAGTTTGAGTTCTTAGATCTATACCTCCAGCTTTCCAGTATATATTATCGTATAAGGTCTCTAATGCTATGTCTTTCCCTTTAAATTCTTCTGGTAATAATTCGTTGAGATTAGTACTCATAATCTCGATATGTCTAAATTGAGCTGCTTGGAATCCTGACGCTGGAAGCAATGCCATTCTAAATGCTTTAAAATCATGACGATCCATTCCTGACTTCATGATATCAAAACTATTGCAAAGATGTTTAAAGTAATTATTAACCCTAGAGATACGTTTAATCCAATTCGCCTTTTGCAAATACTCTTTTTCTTCTAGATCTGTAAGTTGTGAAATCTCTAGCTTAATGAGCTTAAAATAGAGCTCACATATCTGATGATAAGTGATGAATATAATTTCGTCTTTATAGGGAGTACGAGGCATTTGCAAACCCAATAAGGCATCAATATGAATATAATCCCAATACTTTAGTCCATCTGCTACGGTAAGTCCCTGCAGATAATCAGTAAAATCCTGACCTATTCCTTTATACTTTTCCTTGAGCTTACGCAGGATAGGAAGAAGTTCGTTGTATTCTTCTAATTCCGACTTATTCATTGTTGATTTTCTATTTAGAATTTATTGGGATTCAAAATTGAGAAAGACTATAAAAGTCTAAGCGTTACCTCACTTTCAAATCTAGCATATTCGCCATATTATAACATATCCTACACCTTGGTTCATACTTATCCTTCTCTCCTAGTACTACTGTATCTTGCTCTTCACTTAGTCGATACGAATGGGTAGCTAGATTACCACAATGTGGGCATATGGCATGTACTTTGGTAATATATTCTGCTATGGAAAGTAAGGCTGGCATGGGACCAAATGGGCGTCCCTTAAAATCCATATCTAATCCAGCTACTATAATCCTTACCCCTCTTAGCGCCAACTTCTCGCAAACTTGTGGTAAAGCATCATCAAAAAATTGCGCCTCATCTATCCCAATCACATTCACATCTTCGCAATACTGTAAAATATCGGTAGCCTTCGTGACAGGTTTAGCATTCACTGCGTTATCGTCATGAGACACTACATCTACAGCATCATACCTGATATCCTTTGCAGGTTTGAATGTTTGGACCTTTTGATTAGCTATTCGAGCTCGTTTCAGCCTTCTTATTAATTCTTCTGTCTTACCACTAAACATAGAGCCGCAAACGACTTCAATCCATCCGCTACGCTGTCCTTTAAAATGTGGTTCGAGAAACATATATCAATAATTATGATGGATACAAAGGAAAGAAAAAAAACGCAGCTTAAGTAGCTTTGAAAAAATATAAATTATACCATCTATAAAGCCAATTGACGTGATGTGAACAGGTCTCAAACTTATAACTAATTGCATTATGTCTGGAAAATAGAAATGTCGTATTTTAGGTCTAATAATTTAACCTAAAAAAAATTAAGAAATGCGATTACTCATACTCAAAAGCATCATCATAAGCGGACTAGTATTACTAGGTGGATCATGTTTAATAGCTCAAGTTAGTTACGATAAAGAAATTCTTCCTCAAATCAAAAAAATCGCGAGCGTAAATTTTAGTGATATAGAAGATCCATTTGAAAGTTCGCTTATTCATGTTGAAGCACCAAATGTATCAGGAAACTCGAAAAAAGCACTTATTGCAAGTATTAAACGCAAAGTGGCGCAATTATATCCAAAGAATAATGAGAAGTTAGCAACTACTAGAGATGATGCTTTGCCTCCGACGATAGAAGCTGGATTCTTGGGCAATACGGGTGCAGGTATACCTTTGGATAATGCTTTGGCAATGAACGGTGAGCAAATACTATCCGCCATTAATTCCAATTTATCAATTAAGGATCCTCAAGGCGGCACTTTAAGAAATTTTTCTTTAAATCAACTCGCTAGTGAAATCGGCCTAACCGCTTTTTCATTTGATCCTCGTCTCTTATTCGACACAGAAGCTAAGAGATTCATCATGGTTTGGCTGAGTGGTTCTAATAGCATTAGTACTAATATTGTAGTAGCTTTTTCACAAAGTGAAGATGCCACTCAAAATTGGAACATCTACAGTATCACCGGAAATCCTAACGATAATATGACTTGGACGGATTATCCGATGATAACTGTGAATAATAGTGATCTAGTAATAACTGGCAACCTTTTAAGAAATAATGAAACTTGGCAAGAGGGATTTGATGAAACAGTATTGTGGCAAATTAATAAACAAAATGGCTATGACGGCGAAGACTTGCAGACAGTCCTATATAAAGATATAGCATTCGATGGCGTATCAATCAGAAATTTATGTCCGGCCGAAAGTAGTGACGAAGTGCTTGAAACCAATACCTATTTCCTTTCTAACAGAAATTTTTCTATTGAAAGTGATAGTTTTTTCTTAGTAGAATTAACAGGTGGAATTAACGATACTGACACTGGAATCACTATAGAACTATTACAATCCAATCTACCTTATGGATTTCCTCCAAATGCAGAGCAGCCTGTAAATTTCCTTCAAACGAATGATGCTCGAGTATTGGAAATTTTTTACCATGAAAACGAATTACAATTTGTTGGGAATACGAGAAACCTAACGAATAATAAAGCAGGAATATATCATGGTAGGGTTACTGATTTAACTGGTTCCAGAGAAACGACTATTGAACATATTATTGGCGCAGATTATGAAATTGGATATCCTGCGATCACTTATGTGGGCTCGGAAGAAGGAGATAAGGATGTAATCATCAATTTCAATCATACTTCACCCGATAAAAACCCAGGACTATCAGCAATGTACTGGCATCCGGAAGATGGATATTCAGAAATTATTGACGTTTGGAATGGAATCGGTCCTGTTAACATGATTTCAGGACCATTACAAAGATGGGGAGACTATTCTGGTTCTCAAAGAGATTTCAATGATGGAGAATCATGTTGGATTTCTGGTTTTTATGGTGCAGCCTCTGCAAATTTCCCTTATGTTTCCAAATTGAGAAAACCTTCAGGAAATGTTAGTACTCAAAATCTTTCCGTTGAATCTGATATCAATGTTTACCCTAATCCGGTAACGAATAGGTTTCAAGTAGAATTCGAAATTCCTCAAGGATCTAAACATATCAATATCTCTTTAATTGATAATAGAGGTCAATTAGTTTCAGAATTACTTAATCATGGATTAACGAAAACCGGAATATCAAGATTTAGTTTTGATCAAACCAATTTGGTGTCAGGATTATATCATCTCATAATTCAAATTGATCAAAAGGAATTTAGCAGCGAAAGAGTTATTGTTAAATAAGGGTACAATTGCAATTTCATAGTAGAAAATGCAGTGGTGAAGTGCATTATAAACATATTATGAAAAAATAACATATGTTAGCATCATTTTTGCTAATACCTATATGCTAATCATCTAATAATCCGAATATTGATACTAATTTTGCGATTCAATATCGTTAATAGACTGATTTACAAGACATAATCATTTATATTACAATTGCATTTAAGATATGAACCATAAGAAGGTAAAGAAACAAATCAATAAGATCAATTCGTTTTTTGATAGCATTACGGCTGATGACGAGATATCTAAAATAGAAAAAGACCTACTTCTAAGTTATATAAGGAAGTTGTATGAAACCGTGATAGATGAAGCTTCACCTAGCCCATCAGAGAAAACTACCCATCACGAAAAGTCAATAAAGACAGAAACATCTGATTTAGCCGCTCAAGCTAAAGTAGAAGCTGTAGAGGAAGTCATCGAAGCTCCGGTAATCATTGAAAGAAAACCATTCGAAAAAGCTATTGTAGCAGAAACTCCAAAAGTAACAGCCGATAAACTAGCGCCAGCACCTACAGCTGAAGCATTACAAGCGGTATCGCCAAGCTCAACTGTTGCCGAAGTAATTGACGCGGCCCCACAGGATTTATCCGATAATATGATCTTTATATTCGAACAAGACAGTGGAAACGAAATCTCAGATAGATTAGGTAATCTTCCTATCAAAGATCTTACTAAGTCTATGGGCATTAATGAACGCATGTTTACAGTAAAAGAGCTCTTTGGTGGTGATCAAGAATTAATGAAAAAGGTTCTCAATGATCTTAACGGTATGAAAAACTTCGAGGATGCAAAATCTTACCTTATTGGTGGAGTTGCAAAAGATTTAGAATGGGATTCATCATCTAAATACAAAAAAGCAAGCAATTTCGTTAAACTTGTACAGCGCAGATACAGTTAATAAGATTCATACATACGGCAACATATGGCCAAAAAGTCCAGTTGGTTAGATTTATTCAATAAGATTAAAATCCCACTCCTATTTGTTTTACTGATTTGGGGAGTAGAAATCTATGAAGAAGTGGCTGGTGTTTATCTAGGTCGTTATGGTATTTATCCAAGAGAATTTGGTGGCCTCAAAGGAATATTATTTAGTCCTTTGTTGCATAATGATTGGGAACATCTATTTTCTAATAGTGCGCCATTGTTGGTCATTGGTTCTGTTATGATGTTATTTTATAAACGTGTAGCAGTTGCCAGTTTTGTAATCATTTATTTTTTGAGTGGATTCTCTGTTTGGTTATTTGCTAGACCTGCTTATCATATCGGTGCTAGTGGTGTCGTATATGGATTGATTTCTTGGATGCTTTGGACAGGACTTCTAAGAAGAAATATTAAGTCCATTGTCTTAGCTTTATGTACGGTAGTTATGTATTCGGGTTTTATGCAAGGACTATTACCCAATGAAGAAGGTGTATCATGGGAAAGTCATCTTAGTGGTGCATTAGTAGGTTTATTTACAGCTATATTATTTAAAGACACTATCGAAGTAGACGAGGTAAAACATGATCCTTGGGCAGATGAAGACACCACTAAAGTTTGGTATTTACAACGTGATATTTTTGAGAAAACAAAAGCACAGCGTCTTCAAGAAGCGATTGAAGCAGAAGAACGAAGATTACGCGAGTTAGCCGAAATTCAAAGATTAAAAGATCTCATGGGTGGTAATATGGGACAAGCCTAGCGTGATTAAATCAAGCTTTGTCCTTCAGAAATTTTCACTAGATCAGTACTTAGAGGAATACTACTATTTATAGTTCATAACTTAACTCCTTAAGGATGATACCCATTTGTAGCTTTGTCCACTTTTCTTATTCAGCCTCTTAAAATCTTCTCTC
>CALBEE010000049.1 GCA_937927575.1 uncultured Saprospiraceae bacterium
TTTTGTTATATTATAAAAAAATCTAATATATAAAATATGAGAATTATTTTGAAATCGACTCTACTGATAGTAATGATTGCTGGAATGAGTTCGTGTGTAAGTAAAAAGAAATTTAAAAGCTTGCAAGAGCAGTATGGTGTAATGCAATCTGACCTTGAGCGTTGTCAAGAAGCTGAGGGTGTATATGCTAAGCGATTGGATAATTGCGAAAAAGACCGCGACAATTTGAAAACATCATTGGCTTCGGCTAATACAAGTCTTACTTTAAGACAAGAGCAGCTCGATGATATGAGAGCGCAACTAGAAGATATGAGACAGCTTAGAGATAAGCAAGTAAGTCAAGTTGATGATCTTACGGTACTTTCTCAGAAGGCTAATGATAATATTGGTGAGACATTAGCACAATTAGAGACCAAAGAGAAGTATGTCAGATTACTACAATCGGCTAAGACCAAAGCGGATTCTATCAATCTAGCCTTGGCAGTGAATCTCAAAACAGTGCTTAAAGATGGTATAGAAGATAGCGATGTAGAAGTTCAAGTAGATAAGACTGTGGTATTTATCAATCTGTCAGATAAGATGTTATATCAACCTGGAAGTTCTAAATTGACACCAAGATCTAAGGAAGTATTAGGTAAGATTGCTAAGATTATCGAAAGTAGACCTAATCTAGAAGTAATGGTAGAAGGGTATACAGATACGGATCCGATTCGTAATTCTTGTATAGAAGACAACTGGGATCTTTCGGTTAAGCGTGCGACTTCAGTAGTAAGAGTATTGCAAAAAGATTACGGTATAGATCCTAATAAGTTAATAGCTGCAGGACGTGGAGAGTATAATGCCTTAGCACCTAATGATACGCCAGCTAATAAGTCTATTAATAGAAGAACTCGAATCATCATTTTACCTAAGTTGGGCGAGTTTTATGACTTATTAAATCCAGATATGGCTCCTAAGTAATAGAAAAAATACATTTAAAGAATTGATTATAAATTGACGTGATGAGCTACTTGGTTTTCCAAGTGGCTCATTTTTTTTGCTCAGCTTTTTGTTAAGAAGGTGGAATGTACCGCTTTAGTTGAGAAAGGTCGCTTTCGTTGAGAGGGTAGAACCCTTCAACGAAAGCTTCTCTGTAGTTTGAGCTTTCATCAAAGGGCATCGACCTCTTGATTAAAGTTCAAACCGCTTTGACTTCTTGATTAAAGTTTAGATCTTTTTTCTGGTTTTCATCATGGTTCCGCTTTAGTTGAGAGGGTGGAACGTTCCGCTTTAGTTGAGAGGGTAGAACCCTTCAACGAAAGCTTGTAGGTAGCTCGAACTTTCATCAAAGGGCTTCGACCTCTTGATTATAGTTCAAACCGCTTTGACCTCTTGATTAAAGTTTAGATCTCTTTTCTAGTTTTCATCATGGTTCCGCTTTCGTTGAGAGGGTTAGAACGTTCCGCTTTAGTTAAGAGGGTAGAACCCTTCAACGAAAGCTTGTAGGTAGCTCGAACTTTCATCAAACCGCTTCGACCTCTTGGTTAAAGTTCAGTTTTCACCAATCTTCTGATCAGCACCAAATGGCTAAAGAAAACGACAGGAACAATGAATGAGGGGAGCCAGAAAAAAGGAAAGTATAGCATTCCTACATTAGCTTGATCCCAGGCGTATTTCTGAATAGCGGATGGAAATGCAAATACTGAAAGCAATATAATTGTAATGAGTAAGAGCAAGCTTATGATGTTCCAAGCTAGTAAAGTAGATTTCCCTAATGAGGCTTTTTTATACCCAAAGTAGGCTATCAATGGAGCAGTAATTCCGGCGATGATATCAAAGTTGTAGCCATTGAAAGTCATGGCTTCAGGAATAAGTTTTGCGATGAATATCCAATGTAAAACGATTTCGACAGGAATTCTTACTATGCTCAATAGAGTTAATTCGTAAGCGGGCAAACTATCAATAAATGACCTTCCCTTATTGGTATTGAATAATATGGCCATTAGGATGAAAGTAGGGATGAAGCCGATGAATGGAAAGGGGGGAGGGAAGTCGGCAACAGTATCAAGGTAATATCCATTATAGCTGAGTACCCCTTGAAGTATCATCCATATCGAAATTCCGATCATAATATATAGCCCTTTGGATTTGGCATTGGACTGACGAATCGCTTTTACGAATATCCCACTAGTCAATATGACGGTAAACAAGAATGTAATGGTAATATAACTAGGTATTTGAGGTATCATAGGTAGCATGCTTAATGTCCTTCAATATAAGAGTAATCTGACTATATCGGTATTTTAATAGACGAATAGGATCCGCACATGGATCGAAAATGAATAGTTTGACATATTGCCAACTCCTTAGGAAATATTGCTATATGTATTACTTATGATCTGTCCCATCTTTGTATTGTAATAAAAATCAAATAGCAACCCATTCACAGATTTCTTCGTATAGAATAATATATAAGTAGAAAAAAAATAAAATCATTATGAAACAAATAATTCACTTTTTTATCCTAGCTGTTTTTTCGATTTCCTTGGCATCATGTGTAGGAGATGATATCGTAAATGATAGAGTCGCTGAAGAGTTGAAAATTACAAATGCTATTGATACGATTGGCTTTGAATCTACTTATTTATTTGAAAGTAGATATCTAGATAATGTAGGACAAAGACAAGAGATAAATGTAGAATGGTCTAGTTCGAACGAAGATGTGATCAGCATTACCAATGATGGATGGGCCGAAGGTGTAGGTAGTGGGAGTGCTATCATTACCGCGGAGTATCAAGGTATCGATGATTACTTAATAGATGAAATAGAAGTTGTAGTGGGTGCAAATACAACTGAAGTAGAAGTGGAAAACATCACAAAGGAAGGGACGATTATGGCCTCTAGTTTTTACGTCTTAGAAGGAGCTTTTACGGTTCAAGAAGTAGACGGTGATTTGTTAGTTGAAATAGCTGAAGATTATAAAGCTTCAACAGCCTTACCAGGATTATATGTGTATCTTTCTAATAATCCTAATTCAATCGGAGGTGCACATGAGATCGCTGCGGTAAGTACTTTCAATGGTGCACATACCTATACGATACCTAACGTAGGAATCGATGATTATAAATACCTATTATACTTTTGTAAGCCGTTTAATGTCAAAGTAGGAGACGGAGCGTTTTAATAAGTTTAAGTCTAAGTTTAAGAATAAGTTTAAAATCAAAACGAAAATGAAAAAATCAATTATATATATCGCAGCTATTTTATTTCTCTCCACATCTGTTTTTGCTGGTGGACCTTGGCCGCAACCAAAAGGAGTAGGCTACTTCAAATTATCTGAATGGTGGACAAGTTTTGATCAGCATTTCACAGATGAAGGTTTGCTAGATCCTAATAGTACAACAGGAATTTATAATACTGCCTTCTACGGAGAATATGGAATATCAAATAGAGTAACCCTTATTGCCAATGCTAATTTATTTAGCCGAAATGTGATTAATAATCAAGTATCAGGAACGAATGGGAGTATTATTATTCCTGGAGATTCTTATAATGGATTAGGTGATATAGATTTGGGAATTAAATATGGATTGACTGCTCCGGGTTCGAAATATCCTGTTGCCATTACAGCTACTTTTGGTTTGCCTACAGGTGCAACGAATGAAGGCGCATTGGGTAACCTAGCCACGGGTGATGGAGAGTTTAATCAGATGATACAATTAGATGCTGGTACAGGATTTAAATTAGGTGGACTCAATGCATATGCAAGTGCCTACGGAGGATTTAATCATAGAACGAATGGCTTTTCTGAGGAAATCAGGTTTGGTGCTGAATTAGGAATTGGCTTGTTGGATTCTAAACTATGGTTGGCGACTAAATTAAATGTGGTGGAATCATTGCAAAATGGAGACACGGCGGAGACGACTACCAGTACGAGTATATTTGCCAATAATACAGAGTATTCAAGTTTTGCTTTAGAGGCGAATTATTATGTGACCAAAAGAGTAGGAGTGTCTGCTAATGTTGCCGGAGCATTTACAGGAGCGATCATAGCTGCAGCACCGAGTTATAGTGTAGGTATATTTTACGATATGGGAAAGTGATTCAGTCTTCAGATAGCAGACTCTAGTGAACAGAGTATGGTCTTCGGTTTTCAGTTTTGTTTTGGGTAGTTTTTCAGTGGATGAATAAGTACTACTCATTGAAAGTTGACTGCTGAAGACAGGATTAGAATCTAATGACTTTTCGCTTTTCTCCGTTCAGATAATTTCTTACGATGCCATTGGTTTCTGGATTAGATTTTTTGTAATCGATGGCTTCTTTAATTTCTTCAATGCCCAGTTTGGAATCGCTCTTATCCATATATCCATAACCGAGATAATGTCCATTCTCTACTAAGATAACTGCGACTTCATCTTCGGTTCTGCCTTCTTCTATAATGACCAAATTTTCATCAAAAACTTTTTTTAGATAGCCGAGGCTTTCAAGAGATCTTTCATTGTATTCATCGGCAGATTCGTGACCTGTACATGCTCCGTGACATTTGCCAATCGTTACATAGAAGCATGATCCTTCTTTAGTATTTAAGCCTACTTTGGTTTGGCATAAGTCGTAATGATGTAATGCGCTATTGAGGTGTGATTTTGCAGAAGGAATTGATTTGTAATAGGCAATGATATCTTTTCCTTTGGCATTCTTGACCGTATCTTTTAATATTTCGCAGCAGGCATATCCTTGTTGGTCATAATATTGGTGAATGAAATATGGATAGCTGCTATTTTTTTGAGCTTTATTGACTTCAGGTTTATGCGCTTTGATTTCTGCAGATTCATGTAATAGGGCAACGAGTTCACTACCCGTTGCAATATAATCTATGTTGGAAACCATACGAGCCAGTTTTTCTGCTTTTTTAGTCACTTTCGAAAAGTGTTGCATGACTCTTTTCTGAATATTAATCGCCTTTCCGATATAGACGATGACATTATAATCATTTCGAAAATAATAGACACCGGCGGTTTCTGGTAGACTTTGAAGAAAATCCATGCTTACACCTTTAGGGAGCTTTGATTCTTTGATCCCTTTATTGATCATCATTTTTATAGTCTCTGTAGGATCAGTTTTGGTGAAGATGATTTTCATTAATTCAGCGGTCGCTAAGGCATCATCTAGAGCACGGTGTCTCGCATTGACTTTGATATCGTAATGTCTAATGATATTCCCAAGGCTGTAAGACTTAAGTCCAGGTAGTTTTTCTCGACTCAGCCTGACGGTGCATAATTGCTGTCGTGTAAATGTAAATCCGAGGCTTTTGAATTCTTCCTTTAAAAATCCATAATCGAATCTTACATTATGTGCTACGAAGATGTGTCCTTCCGTCATTTCCACGATCTTCTTCGCTACTTCATAGAATTTGGGCGCTTCGGCTACCATTTCTGTAGTGATTCCTGTGATTTGAGTAATCTGCTGTGGGATCGATCTTTCTGGATTGATTAATGTTTCGTAGGTGTCTAGTATATTCTCACCATCAAATATGACAATACCTATCTCGGTGATGCGATCTCTATGGGTCATCCCACCAGTAGTTTCTATATCGACAATGGCATAATTTTTCAAAGGCACAGACAGTTATAAGTTATAGGCATTTTGCGGAAAATCGTCTTTTATTGATTCGATATGGCGCTGTATAGTATAGAAGCGAACTAATAAGTAAGACTTTTAAGACGTAAATGCTATAAATGGTAAATGATTGTTAAGACAGCTAACATATAAAGAATATTTATCATCTGATATTAACTTGTGCATTATAACATAAAATAATATTGCTATGCTAAAGGGTTTTATTGCGGCTACTCTGCTTTCATTGTCTGTGGTTATGATTAGTACATCATGTACCGCTCCCAAAGAAGACACTAAAGTTTCTGCTGTGGTTGTAGAAAAGTCGGAGTCAGATGTAATTCCAGCTGCTGAACGTATAGCGCTTTATTATCCAGAGTTAGAAGGAAAAAAAGTAGGGCTAGTCGTAAATCAAACGAGCGTCATAGATGGAATACATATAGTCGATACGCTGAAGTCTATGGGCGTAGATGTAAAGAGAATATTTGCGCCAGAGCATGGTTTTAGAGGAAACGCTGATGCTGGTGAACATGTTAAAGATGCTATTGATAAAAATACTGGAGCACCGGTGATTTCACTTTATGGAAAGAAGAAAGGACCTGC
>CALBEE010000050.1 GCA_937927575.1 uncultured Saprospiraceae bacterium
ATTCTATTCTTCAAATTCTGCATAATAGCTTGTTTCTTAATTAGTATACTTTGGGTTAGTGATCTAGTTGCATATCATGATCGACAATAAAGCGCTCATTACACAACTAAACCGTTAAGGTATCGATATTTTCATTTTATACAAAGGAAATGAGTGTAATCGATCCTTTACTGTAGTTTGAACTTGATATTCGACTCTTTCAGAATGAACCCAAAACCTGTACATCTATCAAAAAGGGCCTACCAACCAAGGCAGACCCACTATAGTATTCGCTTCTATTGATTAGATTATAGTACTATGAATTTCTTTTGAATCTTTTGGCCCTCTTGTTCTATCGTTACGATATATAGCCCTGAAGTGGTAAGTTCATCTCTTTGAATCGTAGCAAAAGAACCCTCAACTATCTTGGAGGTTACTAATTGTCCTTGCGCATTAGATATATACAGCTTCGTAGCTGTAGTTATTTCAGGGAAAGAAATTGTGATATTTTCTGATGTCGGATTTGGAGATAATACTACTTCATCCACAGACAAATCTCCTACTGA
The DNA here is from genome assembly GCA_937927575.1 of uncultured Saprospiraceae bacterium. Lineage (GTDB taxonomy): Bacteria > Bacteroidota > Bacteroidia > Chitinophagales > Saprospiraceae > UBA1994. Next base: position 546 of record CALBEE010000050.1, read on the forward strand.
GGATACTGTTCTAAATTCTATTTCCATTCCTGTTGTACTCAAATCATCAAAAACGATTTCATCATTAAAACTTTGTTCTTGTGAAATGAACTCAGACAACAATCCATCACGATCTGCTGTTAGAGAAATAAATCCTTGCACTACATCACTTGCTTCATCGCTGACCATCAGCATCTTCAGCGTCTCATCTGAAATATTAGTTTCTAATCTTTGAGAGAAATTTTCCAATTGAATATCATTGATTGTAACTCCTTCTAAAGATGCTCCAAACTGAAACGCTTCAATATTTTTTTCACTTTCCATACTAAATGGAATTTCATAAGTTAATCCTTCAACAAGATGCATGTCATCCATTACCACATTCACATTAGATTCACGCACTTCTATTTCATTTTCTTCAGGAGCAAAAAGTGCAGACATATTTACATCTCCGTGAATAAAAACATCGAAAACAAAATTTGTAGTTGCTAAATCTTCGCCTTGAAATTCGAATTTATAAACGTCGGTTCCAAAATCAAAAGGGTCTAAAGAAGCTACATCCACAGATGGGTGAATAAAAGCATTTTCTACGTCTGTTGAGATTGCTAATATATTTGAGGCAATCATGGCTAAGTCATTTACGCCTATATATCCTGATTTATCAAAATCGGCTGGAATTACACCTTCTGCCATTAAAGGCGCAATATCAATCATAGCGCGTCGTATTAAAACTAAATCTAATGATGTTACTCCATTGACATTATTCGGCATTGAGGTAAACTCTATAATATTAGTACCTGGTAAAACATCCGCAACAGGAATATCAAATACATCTGCCGATGATTCATTAAGTAAATTACCATTTAAAGTTACCGACTCTGCCCACTTGGTAGTAGACATGTATGATTGAAAAGTAACTTGCTGTGCCATGATATTGGGCAACAAAGTTGCTATGAGTAAACTAAGCGTTATTAGTGTTTTCATATCTTATATTTTTTAAATTATATTGTATTAATGTTGTTAATTAAAATTTAGACTTTCCACAAAATTTTAAAGTCTAAAATGCACACCTAGATTCAGTCCTAATAAAGAACTTTTCTTTTCTATGATGTATGATTCTAGATGTTCATTATTAATAGGCATATACCCCCCAATCGTAGCTTGTAATGCTATAGAAGGTGACAAAGTATATTCCATACCTATGCCTCCAAAGATTTGTATTGAAGAAGTATTAATTAATTCTGTTTCATCCGAAAGATTATAAGGTCTGCGATTATTCGTAATAACCCCTGAGTGGCTATTCCAAAATGGAATTTCTAATCCAAGATCAAAATGACTTATCCATCTAGCTGATCTTAATCTATATTGTATACCTGTAATCAATCCCAAACGGGTCGCAGTGATATAGTTGTCTGCATCATGTGTAAAAATACCATCGTAAGTAATATTCTCTTTAACTTCTATCGGACCTTGCTCTGTATTAATAATAGCTACCACATGATCCTCTAAAGTAATGGTCTCGGTATACGAATACTCTGCACTTCTCTTTACAAAAGACTGACTAAATCTAAGGCCGCCTAACAAGACAAAATGATCAGATAAAAAATACTCTAACTTTATTCCTAAGTCATATCCATCTTTGGCTTTTTCTTCCTTAGATCGACTGCTGAAATTATCAGATTCATCCATACCATTATTCTTAAATGATCTACTATGAATATAATAACCCGCATTTAAAGCTATTCGCCATTCATTCGCATTTAGAGGTTGTGTATAAGCTATGTCTCCGAATTCATCTTCTTCAATTATTTCAATCGCTCTAGTGTATTGTATTGTAGAAGAGATCACTGGAATATCTATTAATAAATTCAATTCATCTCTATCTTTTTCAATCGTTCCGAATTCAATTTTAGGAGTTTTTTCGGTATCCAATTGACTTTCACTAGCATTACCATCAAAGGCATCTAGAGATACAAAATTAGTCGCCACAAAATCCGTTGTTTTATTTAAACCTTTTACATCCGCATGTACTACTTGACTAGCTTCATTATTAGAATCTAATATTACATCAGAAGCCATTTCATTTGGATTATTTTGAATTTTATTTTGCTTTTGCTTTTGAATTTCACTTAATGTATTCTCCTCTATCATCAAAGAATATTTATTATTATCATCTGGTGAAATGTCAGTCTCTTTGTCTTGCTCTTCAACAGTAATATTACTTGCTAAAGCATTAGCTTTATGAGAATTAAAAAAATCAAAATTCACCATAATAAGACTAACAAATATTACACTTGACATTACCCAAAAAAGGAAACCTCTACGTCTCTTTTTTTCGACCACAGGAGCCAATTCTCCCCACATAGATTCTGCATCAAAGGCAGGATCCATAGATTCAAATTTTTCTCTTATGATTTTATCTGTGTTATTATATTTTGTCATACTGACCTAAATTTATTCGTGGTTGATATTGGTTTAGAATGATTTTTTTTGATCTAATTTTTCAGTAGCTAATGAGGCAAAATTTTCTCTTTCATTCCGACGGCTATTTTCTAATATGGCTCTTAATTTTTTACGAGCTAAGGAAACTTTACATCTACTCGTAGATTCTCCGATATCAAGATATTGGCCAATCTCTTTGTGCGAATACCCTTCTATAACATACAGCTTAAAAATATCAGCATAGTCACTTGGAATACTTTCGATAACATTCATTAGATCTTCAGCATCCATATCCATGAGTACTTGCGGATCTAATGAATAGTCACCTGATTGATATTCTTCATCATTGAGATATACCTTCAACTTTCTTCTATAGGTCAAAGCGGTTCTGATCACAATAACTTTACACCAAGCTTCAAATTTTCCTTCTTCTTTATACTGATCTATTTTGCCAAATATCTTGATCCAAGACTCTTGCAAGATATCCTTCGCCGTATGCCCATCTGAGGTATACCTGTAGGCCACCTTATATAGCTGAGGAGAGAAAGTACTAAACACTTCCTTTTGAGCAGCTGGTGATCCTTTTCGGACTTGCGATATGAGTTTTTGAATGTTCGACATTAATCGTGAAGCGTGCTACTGAATTATGGTGGCTACAAAAGATCCGCTAAAAGTATCACCAGTTCCTTCATCCGTTCCGATAAAACTACCTTTAATAATTCCACCTATTCCTCCTACATACTGAGAGATAGTTACGGTACAATTTCCTTTGACAGATATAAGACCAAGACCTACGGCACTTGCTGGAAATTCTCCGACCGTATTTGCTTCAAAACCAATTATAAATTCGTCAGTACTTCCGTTTCCAAATTGAAAGCTACCATAGACCAATGTCTCATTAGGATGCTCGACGGCTTGTGTGGACTCAGTGGAAGTAGTATTACCATCATCATTGACCACCATAAAAGGAGTTTCATTACAAAGATTCACATCAATTATATTTGTACTACCTGATGTCACTTGGCCAGATTCAGCACCAGCCATTCCAGCATTACCACTAATGGCAGTTACAGCATAATCTACTCCTTCTTCACATATTAAAAGGCTAACCGTATATGCACCATTATCATCTGTCTCCACATAATAGGTGTTATTCTCTACATATATCGTTACAATAGCATCACCTAATGGACTCATAGTTTCGCAATCGAATATCGTCCCACTAAAGGCATAAATATCAACATTATTGAGTACTACTGGGATCACTTCTTTGTTATCATGTCCAGTATAAGGACCTATTGTACCAGAGTACACAACTTCCCCACATTGATCATAAACAGTAATCTCCAATGTTTCATTTGCGGGAATTTGTCCAGATGCATTGCCTTCTGTATCCGTAACACTCGTAGAGGTTCCAACGGATGCTGAGGTAAGTTCAACTATCAATCCTTCCAAACTTCCTTGATATCTTCCATCAAAAATTTGAATACAGAGAGAAGCGGCTTCTTCGAAGTCATCACAGTTCCACCAACTAAAGTGAGATACTTGACCTACATAACTGCCGTTGATCAATTCTGCTTCCCCTTCTTTTACCCATTTATGCTCCATATCATCAAAGTGCCACAATGGTATTGTGGATGGAGCATCACTTAAAAGTGAATTATCTACGGGAACAGTTATAGTCGCCTCTACACCCTCACGCAATTGTACATATTGCCCATCAGCGGTCTCCATCTCTACCGCCAACATTCCAAAAGATCGAAGAATATATTCGGTACCCGTATCGTCAGTACCTGATAAGTCACCTGGAGCACGATCCAAATATCCTTCTTCTGAAGGATCTAAATGGTAAGCATGCACTGTCACCAGACCATTATAATGACCTCCGTCTATAGTAAATGCATTGGAAGGAAAAGCAATTTCTAGTCCGCTGTCCAAAATCACCTTGTCTTCCATTGTCCCATTGACATATCCTGATACTTCCTTCTTTACCAGAGTGATTTCGATGGTCCGATCATAGATACCTCCTGCATATATTCTATAACCAGATTCGTAATATCCTTCGGCAATGGCTTCCAAAAAAGTACCTTGATTGGCTCCCATTCTCAATTGATCCCATCGGAATAATCCGTTAACATCTGTCAATATCTGAGTTCCTCCATTTTCAATAATAGCATCAGAAATGGCGTTTCCGTCTTGGTCTACTACTTTTCCGATAATATCTGCTTCAAAATAGACTTCTGGAGCTGGTGGATTAGTACTCGTATCGACTATATCATCTTTTCGGCATGAGCTAAAAAATAGCACAGCCAACATTATGAATAGTAATTTATTTTTCATTGTGTTACGTTTTCTTTTTAGTTAAATACTTATCTCGGTAAGGTCCTAATAAGTGTTTCTGTATTTATACAATTTCTAAATTAAACTTTTGCTAGCGTGAAATGAACCAATAACGTTCTTAGTTCGCTTCATATAGATAACTTAGCTTATGTGTCAAACGCTTAAGCAAGCATCAAAATAATTTAAATAATTACTAACTAGACTATAAATACTAATAATGGAAGATTCTAAAGTAAACGTGAAAATCAATAAAGGAGGGCCTTTACTGGTATTAAATACAGTAACTATCACTCATGCAGATGGTAGAGAAGAAGTCAAAGAAAATAGAGCATCATTCTGTAGATGTGGACTTTCTGAGAATATGCCTTTCTGTGATGGAGCACATAAAGCTTCAGATTTTGAGAAAGGGTAAGGGGCAATTAAGAAAAGTGGCTCTTTAAGGTTTTGAGCTCTTTAGGTGTTGAGCGATTCTTGCTGGAACGACAAGCCTAAAGAGCTCAACAGCTAACACCTTATCAATTTTTTTCCTCGAACCTCCCAGTTAAAATTAGAATGACTTCATCTTCACTTATAATATTAGAATGTCTTCGCCGTTACATGTTAATACTTTCTAAAGGGAGAAATTAAATAGAGTAAATACAGCAACTTCTCGCTATACTGTGAGTATTAAGTGTAGATACTTATTCTCGACATGCAACTATTGTATTCGGAATAGCATCTCTTATAATATGATACCTTTTCTAGACTTACACCCAAATTAGTCTAGAACCAAAACCTAAACCAATGAAAACTAAACACTTAGCGTGGATACTTGGTATAGCTTTACTTTTAGTAGCGGCTTACTTTGCATTCGGCAGTTCTACGGACACCGTAAAATCAGACATTCTATTAGTTACGCCTGAGCAAGGTCCTTTCGAAGTAGGAATACAAGCAACTGGTGAACTTAAAGCCAAGAACTCGATAAAAATCAGAGGTTCGCAAGCTATGAGATCTGTTGGTGTATGGCAGACTTCGATTAAAGAACTTATTCCTGAAGGTACCATAGTAGAAAAAGGCGATTTCGTAGCAAGTCTAGATAAAACAGAATTAGCTAATAAAATTACTGAGCGAACCACTGATATTGAGCGAGAGCAAACAAAGCTTGAACAGATGCAAATTGATACTGCCATCCAGATGAAGGATATCAACGATCAAATTGGTAACATCTTATTCAATATGGAACAAGAGCGCTTAGAAATTGAGCGAAATAAATACGAACCTCAAATGGTCATTGACCAGTCACTACTTAAATTAAAAAATTCTGAAAGAAGTCTAGATCAGCTCGAAAATAAAAAAGAGCTTATAGAAATTCAGTCTGATGCGAAGATTCGAGAAATCAAAACCAATATCAAACAGCTAAATTCGAAATTGGCATTATTAAATAAAGTGGCAGGAGAATTTACCATTACCGCACCAGAAGGTGGAATGTTGATCTATGAAAAAACTTGGAATGGCAAGAAAACGGTAGGTGCACAAATTAGCGGATGGGATCCAGTAGTAGCAGAGTTACCTGATCTCAGTAAAATGATCTCTGTCGCTTATGTAAATGAAGTCGATATCAGCAAAGTTAAAGAAGGGCAAATTGTCAATTTAACTATCGACGCCTTTCCTGAAAAGAAATTTACCGGACAGATTATTTCTGTTGCTAATATTGGTCAAGAGTTAAAAAATCAAGAGGCCAAAGTATTCGAAATAAAAATAGAAGTAGATCAAGAAGATGAAGTTATGCGCCCTGCCATGACTACGACTAATAAAATACAAATCTACGAATATGAAGATGTAACATTCATTCCCATAGATGCTTTACAGAATGATAGTCTAGATTATGTCTGGGTTAAAAATGGATCTAAAATACGAAAGCAAGAAGTCGTAGTAGGTCCAGCCAATGAAGATCATATTATAATATTAGCAGGATTATCAAAGGATGATAAAGTAAGTTTAAAAGAACCGAATGATGCTGCCACTTATGAATTTACATTGGTAGAAGGTAATGCGAAATCTGAAGCAGAAAAGAAAATGGCAGAATGGACAAAATCCAAAGAGAGCTATGATAAAACGAATGAAGAAAAAGCTAAAGAAAGACAGCCTTCAAAAATAGATAAAGAAGATGGTGGTGGCGGATTCATAATAGTCGGATAACATAGAGGTGATTTGATCATTATTTAATTCACTTAAGACCACCATTATGTTAGTATATATTAAAAGAAACTTTGCCTTGGCAATGGAAGGTATCATCCAAAATAAGATGAGATCCTTTTTGACTGCCTTGGGTATTATATTTGGTGTATTCGCTGTAATCGCTATGATGGCGATAGGAAATGGATCTCAGGAAGCTATCAAAGAGCAGCTCGAGCTAATAGGCACTAATAATATTATGATTACTTCTATACCACCAACTGACAATGGTGATGATGGAGAGGAAGAAGAAGGTACCACAGAGAAAAAAGAAAAAAAATCTTACTCTCCGGGTCTGTCAATCGAGGATGCAGAATCCATTCAAAAGATTCTACCGAATACAGAATATGTAAGTTTAGAAACTTCTGATGATTGTCGAGTGATTTATCAAAAAAAGGTAATCAACTCGCGTACGCTTGGTGTTAACAATGATTTTTTCAAAGTGAACAATCTTGATGTTGCATCAGGAAAGATGTTTACTGAATACCAAGTAGAGAATGGCATTAATGTTTGTATACTTGGTGCTAATATTGCAAAAAAACTATTTCTAGGTAAAGACCCTATTGGCCAATATGTAAAAAGCGATCATAATGTTTTTAAGGTAATCGGCGTGTTAGATAAAAAAATTATCTCTCAAGAAAACTATGACAAACTTGGTCTTAAAAATTACGGCAACCTACTTTTTATACCGATGAAATCTTTCCTATTGAGAATAGATGATAGAAAGAGAATTGCTGGAAAAGATATCAATAAAGGAAATAATGATCGTAAGAAAGTTGAAAACTATCACCAGCTAGATAAAATAGTGGTCAAAGTTTCTGAATCTGTAGATGCAGAGAGTACCGCCAGTATAATTTTCAACTTATTGAAGAGGAAACATAATGATCAAATAGATTTCGAATTAGATGTACCAGAGCTTTTGATCAAACAGCAGCAAGATACACAAGGAACATTAAACTTTGTTTTTGCGATTATCGCAGGTATATCCTTACTCGTAGGTGGAATTGGCATTATGAATATTATGCTCGCTAGTGTAATGGAAAGAATTAAAGAAATCGGACTAAGAAGATCTATTGGAGCTACTAAGGAAGATATCATTTATCAATTTTTACTTGAAGCGATAGGCATAAGTTTGGTCGGAGGTTTACTTGGTGTAGGCCTCGGAATAGTCGGCGCTAAAGTCATTGCATCATATGCTGAGATACCGACTGTTATATCTATATGGTCGATATTTCTTTCATTTTTTATAGCAGTAACTGTGGGTGTAGTCTTCGGAATATTACCCGCACAAAAAGCCGCAAAACAAGATCCTATCACAGCATTAAGAAGAGACTAGATCATGAACAAAATAAATCCAATTTACTTAATAGCAATATGTATTCTTTGTAGTTGTGGTTATGTAAATGCGCAAACCAAAATTACGGCTGATCTTGATCAAATAATATCTACTGCGCAAGAAAAATCACCTGATGCATTAGTAGCAGAAGCAAGACTAATAAATAGCAAATGGAGGAATGTAGCATTTGAATCAAGCTTCAAACCACAACTGAGACTTAATGCTACCCTACCTGATCTTAATAGAGCGATCAGTCGTATACCGCTTCCAGATGGGTCTGTAGAATTTCGAAGCCAATCCTTTATGAATACTGATGTGGGCATAAGTTTGAATCAAGTAATCAAGAAAACTGGAGGAACAGTATCTATAGGTACAAGCTTAGAAAGATTAGATCAATTTGGCACTGCTGATCTACCTTACAATAGGTCATACTTGACAAGGCCTGTCTCATTATTTATTAACCAACCTTTGTTTGGTTTTAATCAATATATATGGGATGAAAAAGAAAACGATCTCGAGTATGAGTCCAATCAAAAGGAATATGTAGAGCAAAGAGAAGCCGTAGCTTTTGATGCCGTCAATAATTTTTTCCAATTATATGTAACGGGTATTCAATTAGAGAATGCTGAACGAAATAAAGTCTACTTAGATTCACTAAATGTAATAGCCGAAGGAAGATTCTCTGTAGGTCGTATAGCAGAAACAGAAATGCTGCAAGTGAAACTAGGATCCAAAAATGCAAGTGCTCAAGTATCTCAACTTGAACTCGATCACCAAATACAAACTGAGCAGCTTAGAGACTTTCTAGGGATATCAGAAGAAGTGATCTTCGATTTGACTCCTCCTCAAGATCCACCGATGTACCTCATCAATGAAGAACTAGCTATAGCAGAAGCGATCAAAAACAGAAGTAGAACATTAGCATTTAGAACTAGGCTGCTGTTAGCTGAAAGGGAGTTAGAAGAAGCAAAGAGAAATGCAGGACCATCTATATCTTTGCAAGGATCACTAGGTCTTACAGGTACCAACGAATCACTAAGCGAAAGTTACCGTGGACTACTAGACCAAGAAAGCATACGCCTATCGCTCAGTGTTCCCATTGCAGATTGGGGACTAGGGAAAGCACGAAAAGAAATAGCAAGAACCAATCTCGAACTAGAACAACTACAGGTCTCTTTGGATCAAAATAATTTTGAAAGAGAAATCACAGTTAATATCAATCAACTCGATCTAAAACGAAAGCAACTAAGACTGCAAAAAGAAGCCATGGATGTTGCCGAACTCAGATTAGATATCGCTAAGAAAAGATATCAGATAGGTAAAACTGATGTACTCGATCTTAATGCTGCAATCTTAGATCATAGAAATTCAATACAGCAATACTACAGTGCATTATGGAATGTGTGGCAGGCGCATTATGAGATACGAAATTTGACCTTGTACGATTTTGTGGAGGGAAAGAGTATCGTGTATTAAACTCTCATGTAATTTGGTATACTTGCACAGCTAACTTATGCTTGTGGCAATAAAATAAATAGAATTGTACTTCGCCCCAACCAAATTCGGTAATATACTCCATTGGTTTACCGTCAGGATCTAGAGGCGTTTCATCATTTTGCAACCAATTGGGTTTACCTCCAAATTGTAATGATTGTCGCCAAAATGTACTTCCAGTCTCTTTATATTTCTTCTTTGATTGAAAGTATGATTCCTTGGTTTCATTAAACCATTGTTCCCAAGCCTCAGTAAGATCGAAGTATTTATAGTCTGTTTTAAATTCGTACTTATCATTAATTACGTCAAAAGCTACCATATAATCTTTACAATATTTATTGTTGTATATAACTAAATGTATTTTCTGATCTTTCCATTCTTCCTTCAATTCACCAAGATTCACTGTGGCAATTGGAAAAAACACTTCTTTACTTTCATCCAGATGAGAAATAAAAACATTTTCAATCTCTGGGTAGAATTCAATATTCTGTTCTCCATTTTGAATGGAATATTTTTCGTAATCAAAATTGAAAGAAGAAAATGTTATAAGCATTAAACCTATAGTTCTAAAAATCATAAATGAAACACTATTTATATTAGGGTCAAATATATGAATATTCGTAACAGCTCAATATGGACAACTAAAATACGGTTGGCCTTAACTATATTCATTTATGTTGAAAACTTAATTATAAGATTTACAAAGTAGACTGAAAATACAATCCATCTCAAAACCATAGCGTACAGTATTCATTCTTTTAGATTGTAGTTATAGAAAACAAGCCTATTATCTATAGTTACGGACAAGCAGTTGAAATTTGGAAACTATTACCTAAAGCGTTTACTATAATTTCATACCCCAAAATGCACCTTTAATCGATAATATAGCCCTAACAGCCATCATAACTATTACATTTGCGTAGATCGAACAACAATTTCGACCTTTTTTTCATTCTTAGAATGATCACAAATATTTGTTATGAAGCAATTTTTTAAGTTTTTTACTGCCTCTTGTCTAGGTGTTTTTGCAGCGTTTGCCATTTTATTTCTTGTAGGTATGCTTATGGTCAGTATGGCCTCGAGCAAAGATACTACGGTAGCTGCCAATTCTATTTTAAAACTAGACCTGAGTAGAGTCATACCGGAAAAAACAGGTAATGTAAAGACAGATCCTTGGGCAATGGATGCCAATGAAGCCATTGGACTCAGAGATATTAAAAGGGTCATCCAAAATGCAGCTACAGATAGCAATATTGAAGGGATAATGCTTACCCATAAAGATGTAAGCTTAGGTCAAGCGACTATAAAATCAATCGTAGATGAACTTAATGCATTCAAAGAAAGTGGGAAATTCATCTATGCCTATGGCGATTATTATGGGCAATCTGCTTACTTTATCAATAGTACAGCTGATTCGATCTTCCTAAATCCAAACGGAATGGTAGATATCAAAGGATATGCGACCATGATTCCATTCTTTAAAAACGGTATGGATAAATTAGGTGTCAAATATGATATTTTCTATGCTGGCAACTTTAAGAGTGCAACAGAACCTTATCGTCGAACGGATATGAGTGCTCCTAACAAACTCCAAACTAGAACCTTTTTGAATGGTATGCTAGATGTATTCCAAGAGCAAATTACTTCTGCAAGAGGATTTGATGAAGCTACTTTAGACCGCATCATGAATGAATATCAAGGCATCAATGCGAAATCTGCATTAGCGGCTAATCTTGTTGACGAATTGATTTTTTGGGACAGATTACAAGATCGCCTAAGAGAAAAGATGGGAGCAGATGAAAACGAAAAACTAGATTTCATCGGATTAGAAGAATATAACTCTAAAATAGAACTTAAGGAAAGTGGCCCTAGAGATAGTAGAGTAGCAATCGTATATGCTGAAGGAATCGTGGGATATGGAGCGGACGAAAAAGGATCTATCTCTGACAAACAATACATGAAAATATTTGAAAAAATCAGAGCTAATGATAAAATCAAAGCAGTCGTACTAAGAGTGAATAGTGGTGGTGGTAGTGCTTTGACTTCTGATATCATCCATAAAGAAATTGAACACCTTAAGTCTGATGGTATTCCAGTGGTGTCCTCATTTGGAGATTATGCGGCATCAGGAGGATATTATATAGCAGCTAATTCGGATACTATTGTGAGTATGCCTAATACGCTAACAGGATCGATTGGCGTCTTTTCCATGATGCCTAATGCACAAAAGCTTGCCAATGAAAAGCTAGGAGTCAATTTTGATACCGTACGTACGCATCAGCATGCCATAACAATGAGTCCTTTCTTAGATATGAGTCCAGCTCAAAAAGCTATGATGCAATCTGAAACTGATGCTATATATGACCAGTTTTTGAGTATCGTAGCAGATGGTAGAGAAATGACAATCGAGCAAGTCCATGAAATTGCTCAAGGAAGAGTATGGACTGGAAATGATGGAAAAGAAATAGGGTTGGTAGATGTAATTGGTGATCTAGACGATGCGATAAAAATCGCAGGTGACATGGCAGGTTTAGAAGAGTGGAGAATTAAAGAGTATCCTTCTATCGAAAAAGAATGGTATGAGGATTTGCTCAAAGGATTTAGTAAAGGATCTTCTGCACAAGCTTTGATACCTGATGACGAATTATCAAAGTCATTGATCCAAGATTACAATGAGCTTAAGTCATTAATGGAAATGAAAGGGCCTCAATGTAGAGTGCCTTATATTTATAAGTTTAATTAAGGCTTTACAGAAAAATAAAGAGACCAAACATCTTAATTGATCTTTGGTCTTTTTTATTTTGAAATCATCAAGGACTTTCATTAAATCCTATTTGGAGATGTTGATTCTAAACTCGTACATTATCTAGGGATATTCAGAAGTAAGGGCATAGGAATCTAGTGCTTCAAAATGAAACTAGTATTGTGCAGATAAATTTACGCTGCTATTTTCATTGATTTGACGATTCGCTGGCCGATTTTTAAGGCATTAGATGTATGAATACCAA
>CALBEE010000051.1 GCA_937927575.1 uncultured Saprospiraceae bacterium
ATATATCTAACACCTCGTTTATCAAGAAGCGAAAATATTCGCTTTAATTTATCTTCTGATAATTCACTGATCATAAGCTACGCAAGTTTTGGATTAATCAATAACTGCATACTTTCCATATAGGTTTTCATATCATCTAGCATAGTTGCTAGTTCTGACTTTCCCCGCGTTGTGATGCTGTAGTATTTCCGATATCTATTACCTATACTACGCGTTTCTACAGATAATACACCCTTACCTTCGAGTTTATGTAACGAAGGGTAAAGTGCACCTTCAGTGATTTTGATTGCATCGCCAGTGATTTCTTTCACTTTCTGAGAGATTTCGTAGCCATACATTTCGCCATTATCATTCAGTAATTTGATGATAATAGTATCAAGGCTTCCTCTAAGTAATTTTGGATTCATATCTCAAAACTACATAAGAATCTTAGGTAAGTCAAGTATTTACATAAGAATCTTAGGTATAGCATGCAAAAAGTAATTATTTACTCCATCACATCAGACCCTTTTAGATGATCATAATGACCAAACTTGTAAGACAGGCTGAGCAAAACTGATCTATTTCTATATTCATTCGTGTTCCTATTAAACGAAAATATATTCGAATCATAGTCGGCATAAATGTTACTCATGTGAATTGTGCTTCGTCAGTATGGGAGTCTGTAGATAAGTTGATTTTCATAATGTTTTGGATTCATTATTATATGATTAGCTTTCTTACTTCTAGCTAAAGTCAATCCGATAAGAAGATATATTTAATACTGATCTGAGACGAATTATACTTGATTTTCGTTATTTGGTAAAGTATCGCTAAATGAAGTTCGTATTATTTGCTTTGATGAGTCTACTCTTTGTACAATGTGAAGATGAACCTATAGAAGACATGATAGTAAGTGGATTGTCACCACGATATACCACTTTAATGCTAGGTCAAAATGTATCTGTGGAAGCCATGGAATTTGATGAATTATCAAATTTTATCGTTTTTGGAGACTATCTGTTACTAGTAGAAAGATCGAAAGGAATACATATAGTCAACAATGTAGATCCTGCTAATCCTATTAATATTGTATTTATAGAGATGCCTGGAACTATAGGTGCAGTTGCTATTGATGATAATATGATCATCTCCCTTGCCAATTATTTAATCACCGTTGATATTTCAGATTTTACTGACGCGACCATTGTAAATATTCTCGAGATAGAGAACTCTAATCAAGGTGAAGGTTTGTATCCTTTAGATTATAATGGATATTTTGAATGCGTAGATCCTGACAGAGGAATAGTCTATGAATGGGTGAGAGAAGATCTTATTAACCCTAAATGCAAAACAGTACAATAGAAAGTAATAATTATGAAAAAAAGCACTCAATTAATCTTATCCTTCTACTTGCTGATAAGTGCTAGTTGCTCTTCTGATGGCAATCAATCTAATGTCGGATTAAATAGTTCGTATTCCGGTATGATCACTGTAGGCTCTTTTCTCTATCAAGTAGATCCTAGTAATATTACTACATATGATATTAGCGATGCAACTAATCCGGTAGAGGTAAATAAACAAAACCTAGGATTTGAAATAGAGACGATTTATCATTTTGGTGGGGTATTATTTGTAGGATCCGCTAGGGCCTTATTCATATTCGAAATTGGGGAAAATGGAGTGCCTGTACCCAAGAGTGAGACCTCTTATGATACATTTCAAGCTGATCAAACTCCTTGTGATCCGGTAATTAGTGATGGGTCATATGCCTATGTGACATTAGCTACCACTACATCCAATCCTACTAATCCTTGCTTCAGACCTGAGCCTTTTAATAAGTTGTTGATATATGATATAGCTAACTTGTCAAACCCAACGCTGGTTGCAGAGCGTGAAATGGAAGAACCTAAAGGGCTTTCTAAAGACGGTAACTATCTATTCGTTTGTGATGGCACTAATGGACTTAAAATTTTTGATGCTTCGGACGTTGAGAATTTGATCGAAATCTATCACATATCAGGACAAAACACTAGAGATGCTATTGCTAAAGATGAGTTACTGATAGTTGTAGGTCAAAGTGAATTAAGACAGTACGACTATAGTAATATTAATGCTATCGTAGAACTTGGAAGATTGGATTTGTAATGAGACAATTCGTATTTATATTTTCGATTTTATGCATTTCATGCTCACTATACGCTCAAAATGAAGAGATAGATATAGCTCAGCCGAAATTCAATACCAATGGATTATATATAGCAATTGTTCCTTCTGCACTAATGAATCCTTGGACCGGTTTCCAGACCAAATTTAATTATGGTTTTGCGGATATTATTCAGCTCCAACTAAATCTAGGAAGGTTACACGGTAAACGTGGCGGTTATCCTTTTCGCGGATATAGAGTAAGGCCTGGCGTCAAATTATTTCTTCCTTTGGGCGATCAGATATACGACAGATTCTATATAGGAATAGAGTATAATATTAGAAAAATTAAAGAGAGAGGAGAAGCAGTATATGCCCGTTTTGGTGGATTATTTCAAGAGAAGTTACCTTTTGAAAGAATCACGAAATCAAGAAGCTTTATTTTTTCCTTTGGCTCTAGAAGTGAAATGAACAAAAGATTATATATCGAAACAGGATTGGGTTTTGGAATAGGTCCCTTAAGTGTAAGCACAACACAATATCAAAATGCAGAAGTACTACGAGATGATAACTCATTTCGTCTGTATCTGGAGCAAGGCGACTATAGTATGGCTAATGTGCTAATTCATGTGAGCTTAGGCATTAAGCTATTTTAATCTTCTTTTCTTCTGTTATTGCTTAAGTACCCTCACACTTTTTCTGTTAATGAGATAATACCGCATCTAATAAGTAGTTTTCAATAATGCGAAAATTTATATAAGTAGTCCTGCTATTATGACATTTCCTTTTTAGTTTTGGGATGGATTATCAATTTAACAATATTATACTATGCCCAATACTACATTACTGATAAAGAATGGCCAAATCATCAATAGGGGAGTCATCACTCACGGAGATATCTTCGTAAAAAATGACAAAATTGAACAAATAGCTCCCAGTATTGATAAAGAGGCAGATACAGTTATTGATGCCACTGGGAAATGGGTAATGCCGGGAATAATAGACGATCAGGTGCATTTTAGAGAGCCAGGCATGACATATAAAGCAGACATCGCTAGTGAATCTCGCGCAGCTATTGCTGGAGGTGTTACCACATTTATGGAAATGCCAAACACTAAACCTTCTGCATTGACTCAAGAGTTACTTCAAGATAAATATGATATTGCTCATAGAAATGCATATAGCAATTATAGCTTTTTTATGGGTGCTTCTAATGAGAATATCGAAGAAGTACTTAAGACTGATCCAAAATCAGTCTGTGGAGTGAAAGTTTTCATGGGGTCAAGTACCGGTAATATGTTAGTAGACAATGAGCAAGTCTTGACTAATATTTTTTCTAATGTAGATATGCTTATCGCTACACATTGTGAAGACGAAGCTACGATCCGAGCTAATATGGCTTCATTTCAAGAAAAATATGGAGAGGATCTTAATGCAACACATCATCCATTAATTAGAAATACAGAAGGATGCTTGCTTTCATCCACTTTAGCCTCTGATTTGGCCAAAAAATATAATACGCGATTACATATATTACATATTAGTACGGCCGAGGAAATAGCATTATTTACGAATGAGATTCCCTTAGAACAAAAACGAATTACAAGTGAAGCTTGTGTGCATCATATGTATTTTACTGCAGATGATTATCCACGTCTAGGAAATAAAATCAAATGTAATCCTGCGATTAAGGCATCTCATAATCGTGAAGCAATTAGAGCTGCTGTCTTGGACGGTACAATTGACATCATTGCTACAGATCATGCACCACACACGATCGAAGAAAAATCAAAACCATATAATCAAGCACCATCTGGTTTGCCATTAGTTCAGCATTCACTTAACATAATGTTGGATATGTATCGAGACGGAATTTTTTCTCTGGAACAAATAGTTGATAAGATGTGTCACACGCCAGCCATATGTTTTCAAATTGGTGATCGTGGTTATTTAAATGAAGGTTACAAAGCTGATATTGCAATTGTAGATCCTGATTTGGAATTTACAGTTGCCAAGGATAATATCGCTTACAAATGCGGTTGGTCTCCATTGGAAGGAAAAACATTTAGAGGAAAAAATATAAATACAATTGTCAATGGTAAAGTGGTTTATGATTACAAAACTCAACTTTTCCGACAAGGATGTGGACAACGATTAACTTTTAATAGAT
>CALBEE010000052.1 GCA_937927575.1 uncultured Saprospiraceae bacterium
CAAAATTCTCATTGATATTTAAAGCATTTGCTCTTGCCCAGTAGGTTTCTGCGTTAAGTATAGCTATGGGAACAAGACCATTTTATTAACTTCATGATTAAATACTACGCATATGCTAAATCAATATATTGATCATACTAATCTTAAACCTACAGCTACGGTAGATGATATCACACGGTTATGTAACGAAGCCATACAATACAATTTTTATGCGGTTTGTGTTAATGGTAATTATTTGCATCACGCTTTATCACTCCTAAGTGCTACGGAGGTCAAAGTGGCTGCAGTTGCTGGATTTCCATTAGGTAGTAATAATCTTAATGCCAAGCTAAACGAGATAGACTTATTAGCATCTGCCGGAGCACATGAAATTGATATGGTGCTAAATATAGGATATTTAAAATCTGGACTACTTAAGGATGTTGAAGCAGAATTATCTATGGCAAAGGTGATCGCATCGGAGGTTTGTCTTAAAGTAATATTAGAAACCTGTTACCTCTCACATGAGGAAATTATAAATGTCAGTAAAATGGCTGTCGATCATGGTGTTGATTACATTAAGACTTCAACTGGTTTTGGATCTGCAGGTGCTACCTTGGATCATGTGCATCTTATGAAAAAGACAGTGGGTGATGATGTTAAGATTAAAGCTTCTGGAGGCATTCGTGATGCCCATTCCGCATTACAATTTATTGAAGCAGGCGCAAGTAGAATAGGTACAAGCAGTGGAATCAAAATAGTAGCAGGCGAGTCTACCTAATAATAAATCTATGGCTACTTCAACTTTATCCAGTCAATTTCTATTTTGAAATCCTCATAACGCTTATTGGCTATCAAAAAAGCAAACTCTCCCAAGATCTCTTTGGGGTAGTTAGGAATATCTAATTCATATCCTCTAAATTGAGGATACATATCTTTTAAGCTAACTTCTATTTCTTGCCATTCTTCAGTGATATCTATATATTGAATGTAAGAATGTCTTTCTCTCCATGAAGATTTTGTTCTTACTTGGTACCTATTGGGTTTTCCTTTGCATCGAATAATTAAAGTCTCATAGGCTGATACATCAATCGGCTCTGGATTGTATCGAACTGAGGCAAAACCTCCATTGTAATCTAAAGACACATTTCCTTCAAAAATGGCATTGCCTTCTTTATTGAGGGTTAGATTACTTTCCGAAATACCGCCCATGACGCCATCATTTACAATTGTCCATTCAGACAGGTTAGATTTTTCATCAAAATCGAATAGTACTTTGGAAGTAGTAATAACAGTCATAAAAGCTAAGAAAATTAGGAGTTTCATATTATAATAACCACTATCGAGGCAGTAAGTTGTAAGGGAACTAATGATACTTTAAGAATTCATTATCAAAGATGGAGAAGACTATCATATTTACTAACATTCACCTAGAAGTCAATTGGCAATATATTAGAATTAATCCTCATATAATGTGATAATCTCTCAGAATGTATTAATTTTGAAGCTTAGTAGTATTCAATCCCTACTAAATAACTAGAAATATAAAGATCAATGAGAAAGCTTTTATTACTTGCCCTTTTTGCTTTTGCAATATGTACTTCTGCGACAGCACAGCGTGTTAGTGCCACTCAAGGTATCTCTTTCAAGGCCTTATTCCTTGATTATCAGTCTCAAAATGGAGGTTCTATAGGTGCCTTAAAGGATTATGATTATGGATATGAAATTGGGTACTACCGACAATTGCAAAATAATTTGAAGCTAGTAGTTCCACTTAGGATAGGAGCCGTGACAAGCCATATAAACGATGAAGTCACCGGTCGTCCAGTGTTTAAGAAAACTTATGGATTAGATGTTCAATTGCAATATCAATTTTTGCGCAATAACTCTGTAGTAACACCATATGTGGTTGGTGGCTTAGGAGGAGTATCAGAATCTGAAGGTGAGTTTAATTTACAAGCACCAATGGGCTTAGGCTTTCAATTTAAAGTAAATGATCGCGCTTTTATTAATGTTCAGTCTGAGTATAGAGTTTCATTCTCAGATGACCGTAATAATTTACAACATGCTATCGGATTTGTATATTGGTTAGGCGCGGACACACCTGTGAAGGAAGAAATGCCTAAAGAAGAAGTGGCTGCAGATAGCGATTTAGATGGTATTCCTGACGATGAGGACCTTTGTCCAAATGCTTTTGGGACGAAAGAAATGAATGGCTGTCCAGATGGAGATGGAGATGGAGTAGCAGATTATCTTGATGATTGTCCTACGATTGCAGGTCTGTCTGCATTTAAAGGATGCCCTGATTCGGATGGAGATGGAATATCTGATAATAATGACGAATGTCCTAATGTAGCCGGTACTCAAGAGAATAAAGGATGTCCAGGTGGAGATAGAGATAATGATGGCGTTCCAGATGCTAATGACAAATGTCCAGATATTGCAGGTCCAGCTGATAATGGAGGTTGCCCTAGCAATGATAGAGACAATGACGGAGTTCCGGATAATGTAGATAGATGTCCTTCACAGGCAGGATCTGTAGCTTTATCAGGTTGTCCAGATAATGATGGTGACGGTATTGCAAATCTTGATGATAGGTGTCCTAATAATGCTGGTCCACAGGTATACAATGGTTGTCCAGATACTGATGGAGATGGCTTAGATGATAGTAGAGATAAATGTCCAAGGTCAGCAGGTCCAGTTTCTTCTAACGGATGCCCTGAGATCACTAAATCGGATAGAGAAACATTAGATATTGCGATGAGAGCTGTGGAGTTTGATACAGGTAGAGCTACGATTAAGGGTTCTTCAAATGCGATAATGAATCAAATCGCGGATATTATGGTTAGATATCCTGATTATAACTTATCTATCAATGGTCACACGGATAATACTGGTAAAGCTTCTGCGAACCAAAGATTGTCTGAAAAGAGAGCAAAAGCTTGTTATGATTTCTTAGTAAGAAAAGGTATTAGTGAAAGTAGATTAAGTTCACAAGGATTTGGTGAATCAAGACCAGTAGCAGATAACAATACGCTCAAAGGTAGATCTCTCAATAGAAGGGTAGAGTTCAATTTGGTACCGAGGTAAAAACAATAAAAAGATAAAATATATAAATGTGAAAGGAGACCAGAAATTGGTCTCCTTTCTTATTAAGGGTTATGTCGCTCTAAACAAAACATGAATGCGATCATTCTTTAGTAATCAGACTTCTTACAATGTTGATAGTACCGTTTTGAGCCATAGACTATTATAGACTCAACATTGCTAGAATAAATACAATCCATTCTTTCATCTTATTAGTAGAATAGAAGTTCTAATGCTTTATTCTATACAAAGACCCTTTTTATCTTAGATGTCACCCATTCCTGAAATGAATATATGTCTATTAAAAGCACTTTGGCTATTGCCATCATTTATCACATTTTCTAAAACAAAAAACCTCCTTCGTGAGTATACGAAGAAGGTTTTAACAAGTAGTAGATGTATAGTGACTACTACCAATAGGTTTTAATATTTTAGAAAGCCAATTTTACATTGAGTACGAAATCATCGTAGATCATATTATCTCCTAAGTTATCGAAGAAGCTTCCAGAACCATATTTTACATCAAACTTAGCTCTATCTATTGTAATTTCAGCCGTAGCCATACCATCTTTAATATTAGCATCGAATGATACTTCTTCAGTTTTTCCCTTAATGGTGATGTCCGCAAGAACTTTAAAAGCTCCATAACCAATGCCCATAACTCTTGTAATTTTTAAAGTAGCTTCAGGATTTGTTGCCACTCCAAAGAAATCGTCAGAATTAAGATGACCTTCTAGCTTCTCTTTGCCTTGACCCGCTTTTAAATCTGTTACCGCTATTGTTGTCATATCGATTACAAATGATCCTCCTTCTAACTTATCACCATGCATCATTAATTCTCCAGACTTGATGCCTATAGTTCCAGAATGTTGGCCAGTCACTTTTTTACCTAACCAAGTAATTGTACTTTTTTCAGTATCGATTTTAACAGGATCACCATGTCCGAACATTGAGAATGAAAACATCATGATAGCAGCTAATAAGAAATTTTGAATACGCATTTTGTTGTTATTTTTATTTATGTGTTAATACAATTGATGTTGAAACAAATATTTAACATGCCTTTAGGCATATTGTTTATCTTTTAAATTTAATTTTTTCAAGTCCGATATTCTTAGGACTTTAAAGCTCAAGCTGAAATGAATAGTCAAGAATTTTGAGCATAGGATGACCAGTTTTCGGGTCCAAATTTTTGAGATATATGTCGATATCTACTGGATCGGAATCTTCCTTTTCTGTACTATCAAAGATTACATCAATAGTACCTTTTTCTCCCGGCTTAATGGGTAGTCTAGGCCAATCCAGTGTCGTGCATTCACAGCCGGAAACTAGATCAATTTCAATGTTTTCAGTACCTACATTGGTAAACGTGTATGAGAATGTTCTTTTTTCTCCCTTTTTGATCGGACCTAAATCCAAGGTCTCCGCTTCGAATTGCATTGCTGGAACATTGCCTTGAGCAGATAGTAAACAGTTTGAAAGTATTAGGACGGTAGTAATTAATAAGTATTTCATACAAGTTTATGATTGTGCCACAAAGTTAAACAGCCCTAAAAGCATATTTGCTTAAAGGACTGTTAAACTTCATTATCATTAACCAATCAGGATTACCTCTGCAGTTGCAGTTTTTTGGTAGATGTAGATTCCGAATCGGTAACTGAGAATAGATAAAGACCTGAGGTATAATCGCTCAAATCAATATGCTTACTACCATTTAACTGACCTGATTTGATCAATTTACCATCTATAGAAAGTATGCTATAATTAAGGGTTTTCGTGTTTTTAGCGAGATCGACTGAAAGAATATCTGTTACTGGATTAGGATATGTATTGATACCATAAGTAGTAAAGAGATCCACACTATTAGTGATATCCCCAACTATAATCTCTTCTACAATAGCTTGGCAGCCGTTATTGTCAGTGATTTCGGCACTATATGTACCCGGAAGTAAGTTGTCATAAGCTCCATTTGTAGAAGGAGCGACCTCATTTCCATCTTCGTCAAATAATCTGATTATATATGGTGCTGTACCGCCGGAGATAGAGAATGTAATTATTCCATCAGCAATTGCACTTCCTGAAGCCCCTTCACTAGTTGCAACAGCCTCTAACAAGGGAGGCTCATTAATCACAAATGATTCTGTGTACACGCATCCAGAAGTATCACTTGCAGTAATACTATATTCTCCCGCTACTAAGCCATTCATTATTAGAGAGCTGTCTTGTAGAAATGGCTCGTTTGATCCATCAAGATTGACTATTATCATGCCAGTAGAATCGCCAAAACAACTATTGTCCATAGTGATGATTTCAGCATCCAAGTCTGACAAAATTTCTATCGTTAAGGTAAATTCGGTGATATTATCATTTCCATCTCTGTATTCAAATACTAATTCTGATCCTCCTACCGGAAATATTTCTCCACTAGCTAATCCTTGTAATTGAGTTATAGAAATACTGTCACTACAGTTATCCGTAGGTGTAGGGATCTCATAAAAAGTGGGTGCGCAACCTAACTGGATTATCGAATCATAGTTGATTTCAAGCACAGGTCCTAAAGTGTCTACTATGGCGAAAGTGACTTCCAGTGTATCAGAATTACTAGATAAATCTGTTCCTGTAATAACCACGGATTGGTTCATACCTATTAATGAACAATCTAGAACTGGTGGAGTAATATAGGCGAAGTTAATTTCACCGCAATCGTCTACCGATCCATTGTCGAAATTAGTTATTGGAAAGTCTATAAATCCATCTTCAGGTACATAGTAGATAATATCTTGTAAGATGAGTTCTGGTGCGATACTATCTGAGGCGGCAATTGAGATTTCTAAAGAATCAATACATCCATTAGCATCTGTTACGGTCACAGAATAAAGACCTTCAACGATACTATCTATCATAGCGGTAGTGTCCATATTGCTCCATAAATAGTTGTATTCTATGCTGCCTCCAAAAACTGAAGCATTAAGGACGCCAGTGCTATCACCTGCACATACTATATCGGATAATATGATAATATCTGCGACTAATGTATCAGGTTCTGCAATAATGAGATTCGAGACAGTATCTAAGCATCCAGCAGCATCCATGACTATCAATTCGAATGTATCAGCTACTAGACCTATACGACTGGAATCTGCTGATCCATCTGACCATTGATATGAAATGGGTTCATTAGCATTGGAAAGTGATACCGCAGCCATACCATCTGCAGCACCCGCGCAGCTTATCGAATCGAGAGTAACTGTAGCCGTCATTGCACAATCACCAGTTATTACTATAGTTAATGCATCTGCAGTACAGCCATTAGAATCCGTTACCGTAACAGTGTATAGACCACTTTCTAGCTCTGTAATCATTTCCGTAGTATCACCATTTGACCAATTGTAGGAATAAGGAAAATTACCTTCTAAAATACTACTTACGCTTGCAGTGCCATCATTAGCTCCAAGTGCAGTTTCGGCAGTACTGATTGCCATTACGGTCATATTCACTTGATTAGTAAGGACAAATTCAACTGTGTCTATACAGCTATCATTACTAGTTACCGTTACTGAATATGTGCCTTCCGAAAGATCCGATATGGTTGCTGTAGTTTCTCCATTGCTCCAATTGTATAGATAATCAGGTGTATTTCCAGCCACTAATAGCTCTATGGAACCATTGCTATTTTCGTTACAAATAGGATGAATGACATTAGCTTCGGTGGCGTCAAATGGTGGTGGATCAGATAGGGTATTAGAAACTTCTATACTACATCCACTCATGTCGGTAATGGTAGTAAGATATGTGCCCGCTGCCAAGTTAAAGTTATCATTGTTTTGACTTCCATCTTCCCATGCAAACATGTATGGGGCCGTACCACCGCTGACATTTAATATTATAATACCATTTTGGTCTCCGGCACAAAAGGGTTGAATAAGCGTAGGGACTGCCGAGATATCATCAGGTTGTTCTAAGAATACGGCTTGCTCAATTGAACATCCATTGGCGTCCGAAGCCACTACCGTATAATTACCACTAGGCACATTGCTAAGTGTTGGCCCCATGGTTCCATCTGACCATTCATAGGAATATGGTTGAATACCTCCAAAAGCCTCTACAGTAATAGATCCGTCTTCATTTCCAAAACAAGTTACTTCAGTAAAATCTATAATATCGATATCTAACGTCACACCGGGGAGTATGTCTATATCCGCTTCTGTAGATAGATTGTTATCATCAGTGATAGTTACCGATGTATTACCAGCTGGTAACATTGTAGCTGTAGTCGTTGTTTCTCCATTTGCCCATGATATAAGATAGGGGGGTGTGCCTCCAGAAATATTGACTGTGGCACTTCCATTCATTGCATCTTGACAAGTCTCGTTGGAGATTAAAGTTATATCGGCAGATAACGGAGTAGACGCCGCTTCTATAGTAGCATCGAATTGCTGTAAAAGAAATCGATCGTTTTGATTTCCATTGCCTCCATTAGCTAAAATCGATACTGCATAAAAATTGAATGTAGCATTCTCTTCATCAGGCGAAGTCCATTCACCACTCCAATTTAATTCGTTACTCGCTGGAAAACTTTGAGATCCTTGATGGCCCAAATACGTTTTTCCTGCCGAATTTTTTAAGCTGGAACCAGCACTTTCGTTAGCCCATGATCCCCCTTGAGTATTTTGATCGTCTAAAGCTAAAATTTGGAAACCACCTCTTGATGCGTTACCATTTGGATTAGTTAATTGGATCTCAACAGTATAAGTGGTATTAGCTTCAATAATCTCTGGAACTCCAGTAACGATCAGTTCTCCATCTAAAGAGGTATTGTTACTAGTATGGCATTGGGAGCAAACTCCATCTCCTGGTGCTGAAGTATAACCACCAGTGGCAGATGTAGGATGAGAGCCAGAAAAAGCTATTAGGAATGCGCTTAATACCAATGTGAGGATCGCTAGATTCTTAAAATTGAACATAATAAAGTTTTAGATAGCCATATGACTAAAATACAAAATGGAATTATAGGAAGAATGGGGACAACTGGGATACAAGTAATGTATCTGCTGATGGCTCAAATATACTATTCTAGATTTAAGTATTGATAGTAGAATACCCTAAGCTTTAAAAGGTAGGACACCAGCCTATACTATTATCATGCTCTCCAATATATATGATAGAAACTTCGAAAGCATTAAGTCCCTGTCTTGAGCCTGAGAGATCTTCTAAATTTTGATCGTAACTAAATCCAAAAATCCAATTATTCACTTCGAATCCAGCCATGAGAATCACAGATTCGATACCAAAACCATCAAAATGACTTGTTCCTCTAAGCCATGGACCAAAATGGAAGGCTTGCGCTTTTCCTGGGTCCGGTTGTAGCCTTATTCCCAATCCAATATTAGCTTCATTATGCTGTCCTTGCTGTAGATAAAGTACACGCGGATTCCATCTGATCGCATCTGAGGTACTATAGCTCATGCTGGCATGAAGACTCAACTTAGCATCCAATGGATTTTCCCTAATTAAGGCAGGGTTTACATTGTCATCTTGCTGATAAAATGAAATATTAGGTTGGTTAAAATGAAAGAAACCGCCACCTACTTGATAGCTCATAGATTTGGACGGTTTTGCTGTGTATAGAAGTCCTATTGAAAAATCAGCGACACCATAATTATTAGGAGGCAATTCTTCCAGAGTGCCTAATGTATAACCGTCGATCGCATTGAATTGGTCACCAAAAGTCAAATTAGAGTATCCAATGCTTCGTTGAGATATTCCTGCCTGAAATCCTAAACTGAGATAACTATTGGTTTTGCTTGACATAGCTTTGTGATAAGCGCCTGTAAGTGTTACTGTAGTAGTATTGAGGTTGTACAATCCAGCTCTATCGGCGTATATCGTCATTCCAACTCCAACAAGATCTGGCTGCTTGGCCGTTCGTCCTAATTCAAATTTAGTATCTCCGCTGAAAGCATAAGTTTTTAATGGTTGTTCTAATGCAGATCGCCATTGGTCTCGATATACAGAAGCAATTCTAAAAGTACCATCAATGGTACCCGCCATAGCAGGATTTAATAGTAATGGTGCACTATAAAATTGGGAAAAATGGGCATCCTGCGCCTTGCTATTGGTAGTAATAGAGATCAATAAGATTCCTATTAAAAGTAGTGAGTTACAAATGCAGTTAAAGCTATTTCGAATCATATTACAAATCTAACCATATATTAGTATTTACTGCGTATTCTGACTATTGTAAATCAATAACGATAGGAAATGACTTTAATTGGAAATAATCTTTAAAATAAGGGAGTTTGGCATAATTATCGGTGCTAGATATACGATATGCGTACCAAATCATTAAAGAAGAGAAAAGTAAAGGTACAGTTGGATCACGCCATCTGTCACCTTAGTGTGATTCCGGTAAGACGGAAGCCGGAAGATAGTTCTGAGATCGTAACGCAATTACTATATGGGGAAACTTGTCAGATCGTTAAGAGGAAGAATAAAAGTTGGGTCAAAATACAATTAGATTATGATGGATATGAAGGTTGGGTAGATCCAAAGCAATTGTATTTTACCACTCCTGAAGATCATAAGAAATTTGAAAGAGCCACCGCTCATTGTTTGGAGTATGCACAACCTATTATCTCTGATGATGTGTCTCAGCCTATATTGATGGGCTCTGCATTGCCTTATTTTGATGGTATGAATTATAAATTGCCTTCTGGAAAGTATATTTTTAGTGGGCAAGTCTTGGATAGTGAAGATCTAACGGTTACTCCTGAACTCATTACCAAGGTCGCTTATAAATATCTCAATGCACCTTATTTATGGGGAGGGAGGTCTCCTTTTGGGATCGACTGTAGTGGATTCACTCAGATAGTCTTCAAGATGTTAGGGATGTATCTTCCTAGAGATGCTTATCAGCAAGCAGAACAGGGACAAACCATAGATTTTGTGGAGTCAGCAGAGATTGGTGACTTAGCTTATTTTGTGAATAAAGAAGGCAAGATCATTCATGTAGGAATAGTTTTACCTGATAGTAAAATAATACATGCAAGCGGTCATGTGCGCATAGATCATTTGGATCATTATGGTATCTATAATCGCGAAAAGAAAAAGTACTCACATGTATTGAGGGTAATCAAAAGGGTTATGACCAGCGATTAGCAACTTCCTTCGAGTCTACAAGGTCTTCCAGTTGCAATATTTTTGATTTCTTAGCTCCCTATAGTCAAAACACCAGCTTGTCTAATATCTTTGATTAAACTACCAGATTTACCATTCTTCCAGGTACTACTATTACTTTGCGTATCACGGTCTCTCCTAATAAGGCCTTTACATCTTCATTAGACTTGACAAAATCGATCACTTCATCTTGACTAAGATCTGATGCAATATTCAGCATCATTTTCTTTTTGCCATTGAAGCAAATTGGATATTCTTTACTTGCCTCTACAAGGTATTTTTCTTCGTGTATAGGGAATTGCGCGTGATGTACACTGCTTTCATTGCCTAATCGGTGCCAGAGTTCTTCTGCTACGAAAGGAGCAAATGGTGCAATCAATCTCACTAAAGGCTCTAGAGCATCTTTGCTTGTCGTGTTTAATTTTCGAAGCTTATTGACACAGATCATCATAGCACTAACTCCCGTATTGAATGAGAATCTAGCAATATCGTCATTCACCTTCTTGATACACGTATGAGTGATTTTCATTTGTTCAGCGGTAGCTTCAGTATCCGTAATAAGCCATCCTTGTATTTCATCATCGTATAGGCCCCAAAATTTCTTTAAAAATTTATAGACACCGTCGATTCCTTTAGTATCCCAAGGTTTACTCTGTTCGATAGGTCCAAGGAACATCTCATACATACGGAAACAATCCGCACCATATCTTACTACTACGTCGTCAGGGTTGACTACATTATGATAACGTTTACTCATTTTACCCACTTCTGATACCGTAACGAACTTAAAGTCTTCTTCCGAACAGCCTTCTACCACGCCATTCTTCATAATTCCTTTCGAACTTCTAAAAGTAGCTTTCATAAAATCAGGACGGAAAGACATAAACTGTTTTATTCCTTCAGATGAAAGATGGCTATCCGTTGTGCTATAGTTAGTTACAAAGTCAACGTGTGTATTTATTTTAGCAAAATTATCTTCGTTTTCGACTAATTCTTCACTGTAAAATTCACCATTTTCTTTATTGAGATAGAGTGATTCTATCACTCCTTGTATCATTCCTTGATTGACTAGTTTTTTAAATGGCTCTTTGGTAGGTACTAGCCCTTTGTCAAATAAGAATTTATGAACGAAACGACTGTAAAGTAAGTGTCCTACAGCATGCTCTGTTCCACCAATGTATAAGTCCACATCTTGCCAATAGTCTAATGCTTTTTTAGAGGCGAAAGCTTCTGTATTATTCGGGTCCATATATCTCAGGAAATACCAACTAGACCCAGCATAACCAGGCATGGTATTCGTTTCCATAGTGTAGCCATCTCTATTTACCCATTCTGTAGCCCTATTCAATGGTGAGTTGCCATCGGTAGTCGGTTTGAAGTCTGTAACCATTGGTAATTCAAGGGGTAATTCGCTTTGATCTAAAGCATAACTTACACCTTCATTATCATACTTGATTGGAAAAGGCTCTCCCCAATAGCGCTGTCTACTGAAATTAGCATCACGTAATTTATAGTTGATTTTTCTTTGACCAATACCCATTTCGACCATCTTAGTAATCGCAGCTTTGATTGCATCTTTTACCTTCATACCATCGAGAAAGCCAGAATTAATCATTGTGCCTACCTTATCACCACGGTCTGCATTAGGGTAATTTGATTGATCAACCACTGGTGTGATCGTCAATCCATATTTGTTGGCAAAATTATGATCTCTTTCGTCATCACTTGGAACGGCCATGATGGCTCCCGTACCATAATCTTTCAACACATATTCACCTATCCAAACTGGGATTTTTTCACCCGATATAGGATTCATGGCGTATGCTCCGGTGAAAGCTCCGGTAACTTCTTTAACTTCGGAAATACGCTCTCTTTCGGATCTACTATTAGTATATTCTAGATATTCTTCGATTTCTGCTTTTTGCTCTTTTGTAGCGATTTTAGATACCAGATCATGCTCAGGAGCCAGTACCATATATGTGGCACCATAGATGGTATCAGGTCTCGTAGTAAATACTTCTATTTTCTCATCATGATCTACAATATCAAAGAATAGTTGAGCTCCTTGCGATTTACCGATCCAATTAGTTTGCATAGCTTTTAATGCATCGGACCATTCTACTTCTTCTAGATCTTTGAGGAGTCTTTCTGCAAATGCTGTAGTACGGAATGACCATTGCATCATAGCACGCTTTTCTACTGGGTGACCACCACGCTCAGAAACTCCATTTTGGATCTCATCATTTGCTAAAACAGTACCTAATGCTTCGCACCAATTTACATAGCCTGTCTTACGATATGCTAGACGGTAATTCATCAGTATATCGTCTTTCTGTTTGGCAGAGAATGCACTCCAATCTTCGGCTGTGAATATATCTTCTTGGCTTCCGGATGCGGTGGCATTGATATTACCATCTTCGGCAAACAGAGTGATTAACTCGCTAATAGGTTTTGAAGTCTTCGCTTTGTAATCGTAATAATGATTATAGATTTCTAAGAAGATCCATTGTGTCCATTTGTAGTATGCAGGATCAGATGTATTAACCGAGCGATCCCAATCATAGTTGAAACCTATATTGTCTAATTGTGCTCTATACTTCGCAGTGTTTTCTGCGGTGGATTCGGCAGGATGAACACCTTTTTGAATAGCGTATTGTTCTGCAGGTAGTCCAAATGCATCATAACCCATAGGATGAAGTACATTGAATCCACTCTGCCTTTTCCAACGTGCAAAGATGTCTGCTGCTATATAACCCAGAGGGTGACCAACATGTAGGCCTGCACCGGATGGATAAGGAAACATAGATAAGACATAATACTTAGGCTTATCAATGTCATTAGTAACCTTGTAGACCTTGTTGTCTGACCAGTATTTCTTCCACTTACTTTCTTGTTCACTTGGCTTGTAGCTCATATCTTTTACGCTGTAATTTTAACAAGACGCAAAGATATGAAAATAGTGTGTGGGGTGCTCGAATTACTTAGTCTTCTTCGGCTTTAGAATTAAGGATGTTGTAAATTTAAGTGAAACCTAGTTTTTGACGGGTAGAACCTTAGTTCTGACTTCACCTAATCCTACTCTCATTTCTCCTTTTTGTGCGTAGCCTCTCATGATTACTGTATCTCCATCATTGATAAATTTACGATAAGTGCCATCAGGCATTTCTACTGGCTTTTTTCCTGCCCAAGAGATCTCTAACATAGATCCATAACTGCTTTCGTCTTTTCCACTAATAGTACCAGAAGCCATTAGGTCACCAACGTTTAAGTTACATCCATTCACGGTATGGTGAGCGAGTTGTTGCATCATATTCCAGTACATGTATTTGAAGTTGGATTTGGATACTACTTTTTCGGATCCATCTGGCGTTATGATAGCGACTTCTAATTTGATGTCATAGTTTCTATCTCCTCTATATTCCAGATAGGGAAGTACTGGTGGATCTTGTACCGGACCAGCTACTTTGAAAGGCTCTAAGGCTTCCATAGTGACAATCCATGCACCTAAAGAAGATGCGAAATTTTTACCTAAGAAAGGACCTAGTGGAACATATTCCCACTTCTGAATATCTCTAGCGGACCAATCATTGAAAAGTGCTAATCCAAAGATGTGACTTTCTGCTTCAGCTGTAGATATTCGACAGCCTACATCTGTTGGTTTTCCTATGATAAATCCCATTTCTAATTCGAAATCTAGTCTTTGGCTAGGTCCAAACTCTGGAGGTCCATCTGCGGGTTTGGTTTGTCCTGTGGGACGATGTATATCTTTTCCACTTACTACGATAGAAGATGCCCTGCCATGATATCCTACAGGAATATGTTTCCAGTTAGGTAATAAGGCATTTTCAGGATCACGAAACATCTTTACTACATTGGTTGCGTGTTCGATGCTACTATAGAAATCTGTATAATCTCTAATATCTACGGGTAGTAAAACTTCTACATCAGCTACATGAGAGAAAGGAGATTTATCTTTATTCAAAATCGAATTTGGGTCTGATAGCTGCTTTTGTAATGCGGTTCTTACTCCATTGGTTACAGCCTTGCCTTGTGCTATAAAATCATTGAGATATCTAGCATTTAAAACTCCATCATGAATGCCAAGATGGTCAAACGTTCCTTGATTAGCGACCTTACTGAGATCAATAACTTGATCTCCGATTCTGCTGGCTACAAATGTATATTCACCACTCCTACAAATACCGAAAGGAATATTATAGATGCTAAAATCGCTTTGCTGTTTTACTTCTACCCAACACTTCATAATCTTATATTTTTCTTTTATTTATTTAATAAAAATAAGGCGCACTAATAGGATCAAAATGGCTTAATGCGGCAACCAGGATTTGTAGTATTTACCATCATCAATATCCATGGCAGCTTGTGTCACCATTAAGGGTTTGAATGTATCAATCATAACGGCTAATTCGTCCGTCTTAGTCTGACCAATACTTCTTTCGTATGCACCAGGATGAGGCCCATGCGGTATTCCTCCTGGATGTAATGTCATATAGCCAGGTCCAATGTCATTTCTACTCATAAAATCTCCATCCACGTAGTAAAGCATTTCATCCGAATCTATATTGCTATGATTATAAGGCGCGGGAATAGATTGTGGGTGATAATCATATAATCTAGGACAGAATGAACAGATCACAAAAGCCGACGTTTCGAAAGTCTGATGTACTGGTGGTGGCTGATGTACTCTTCCGGTAATGGGTTCGAAATTATGAATCGAAAACCCGTAGGGGAAATTATATCCATCCCAACCGATGACATCAAATGGATGCGTGATATAAGTAAGTTCATGAAGCATACCTTGCTTCTTTATTTTCATTACGAATTCACCTTCTTCGTCATGTGTTTCCAGATCTGTAGGTAATTTATAATCCCTTTCGCAAAATGGACTATGTTCTAGCATTTGACCAAAGTAATTGCGATATCTCTTAGGTGTATATATGGGATGAAATGATTCCGCATATAATATTCGATTGTCGTCATTATCAAATTCGATTTGATAGATCATGCCGCGTGGGATGATAAGATAATCTCCGTATTCAAATTTTATGTTGCCTAAGAGAGTTCTGAGTGTACCTGTACCTTTATGAATGAAAAGCATCTCGTCCGCATCAGCATTTTTGTAGAAGTATTCGGTAAGCGACTTTTTCGGCGCTGCTACACCTATGTGTACATCATTGTTGACTAATAGATCCACTCGACTTTCTAAATAATCATTTTGAGGAGCTACATCAAAGCCTAGAAGTTTTCTTGCCGTAATATGTTTAGCCTGGGCAATTTTAGGACTTACATCTATAGGTGCTTTGATAGAAGCTACCATAGTAGGTCTATGCGTGTGATAGAGTAGCGATGACATTCCATCAAAACCTATGGTACCAAATAGCTGCTCGTAGTACAACTCTCCATTTGGCTTTCTAAATTGCGTATGTCTCTTTTGCGGTATACTTCCTAATTTGTGATATAACGGCATATGGTCTTACTTTTTTATTAGGCCTCTTTGGCATTCAGATGAGAATGTAAATAGCACCAATAATACAGCACTAAATTAAATAATTATACGGTTTGCACTTGTATTCTGAAATAATAGAATCAATGCAATGATTTTAAAATTGGATATGAATGGAATTCTACTAGACAGGCAATCTAGTTCAATTCTTTGGAGAAAATAAAGTTTTGAGTATGGTCTACAGCTACTGTTTTATCAGATATGCCATCAGAAACTATTAGGTTTCCAAAAAGCGTAAGATCTAAGGCACCTGTATTGTATATTCTGAGGCCTTTGGACATTACATCCATATTATCTTTTTGGGCTAATTCATGTAAAGACAAGCGCACATTCACAGGTAATAGAAAAGTGCTTTTTCCTAACATTTTTGTGTCAAAAGTTTGATTTACAGCATCTAATTCTACACCCTCAATAAGAGCCGTAAGATTTAGACTTTTTACCTGCAATGCTTCATTATTAGGATTGTAAAGCTCAAGGTCAATATTGAAATCTATTGTCTTGGTATTGAGTCCTACGAGTTTTGCATTCTTAATCTCCTTAACTTCAGGAGATTTAATTTTACTACAACTAGTAAGTGATAGAATAGCTGCTAGGAAAAGGATTAGGTATCTTGGTAACATGTAGGGTCTAAAATTATCTACCGCTAAGATGCATTATTCGTTGAATAATTTATGCCTAAATCCAACATAAATATTGGCACCGAATATTGGACCCCATACCTGACTAGCGTCAAAATAAGGACTGCTGGTGTTTTCAGCGCTTGTGATCGGATTTTCTTGAGTGTAGTTGAATAGATTTTCGCCTCCTAAATAAATCTCAAACTTATCATTCCATACTTTAGAAATTTGAGCATTGCTTAAAAAGAAAGCTGGGGATTGTTCTAATCTTCTAACAGATTCCGGACTTTTAGAGGTAGACGCTAATCTTTTACTTCCAATACGATTGATAGTATAATCAAATTTCCATCCTGAAGTGGTTTCGTAAGCTACATTGGCAAAAGTACGGTGTGCTGCTACGAGTGGTTTTTGTAATGTGCCAGATTGATAATCCGCCTTCACATCATTGTACCTGTAAGCGACTTTGATTTCTAATCTGTCGATTGGATTATAGCCAACAAGCGTTTGGAGACTCAAAGAAGTGGACCTGCCATCTAGATTGTAAAATTTCACCAATCTTGGGTCATCATCGTAATCTACAATAATTTGATTTCTAAAATCGGTATAATAACCATCAAATTGTAAGGATAGATCACGTTCACCAACGACAAAATCTTTTACTAGGTTAATACCGTAATTCCAAGCTACTTCAGCATCTAATCCTCCATATGGTAAATCAGGATTGTTTCCTTCAATTATCACTGTACGATTACTGGCAAGCATTCCTATATTCTCAGCTATTACACTAGCCGTTTTTTGTCCACGACCTGCTGCTAATCTCAAGACCGTAGATTCATTGGGCGCAATCCTAATGTGCAGCCTAGGAGTAGTAAACCATCCATAGATATTATGATGATCTAATCTTATGCCCGGCACTATAGTCAGTTTTTCTCCTTTTAGATAATTATACTCTGCCCAGATTCCTGGCACTTCTTCAAATCTATCAAAATCTTCATTTCCAAGATGTTCGTGTACGTGATCTCCAGTAAAACTTGTTCCCACAATAGCATAGCTTCCTGCATCATCGAGCATATGCTGAAATAGCAAATTTGCATAAAATGTTTGTTGCCAAGCATCATAAATTTCATTTCCAAAGGTTGACTTATGTTCATGGTTACTTGCTGATAATTGCAAAGCTAAGCTTGACCTATTTTCATTGAATAAAAGTCCAGATTTAATCCATCCCTCTTGTCTATTTATGTTGACGGTGGTTAACCAAGGATTACTTATATGGCTGATATTATTATGGTCTTCATGGCCAATCTGCCCACCTTCATTAGAAAGGGTAGTAATTTTAACTCCTGCTTGTCCGACCCATTTATCTGTAAAAAGAAATTTCCATCTGTTGATTGCAGTAAATTGATCGCTTAAAGGCATGTCTACAAAATTGTCTTCATTTCGATCGTGGACTCTGGTTCTTTTGCTTCCATGTACTAACAAAGCTGTGGCTACATTTTCCGAAACTTCGGTATTGTAATTCATATTACCTTCATACCTTCCTCCTTGATTGGCGTATCCATTTATATATAGCTTCTCTTCAGAATATGGTTTGGCTAGCTCAACGTTGATTTGTCCTGCGATGCCTTCAAATCCATTGACTACAGAACCGGTACCCTGATTAAGTTGAATGGACTCTATCCAAGGTCCTGGGGTATATTCCATACCATATAATGATGAGATACCTCTGACATCAGGCTGTCCTTCTCTTGTTATCTGCACATAAGGGCCAGCGAGACCTAGCATTTGTATAGTTCTTAGACCAGTGACGGCATCAGCAAATCCTACGTCTACAGCAGATGTAGTTTCAAAACTTTCTGATAGGCTACAACAAGCTGCTTTAGTCAATTCTTTGCTACTTATCGAAGAAACCTTAATAGGATTGATATAAGAGATCTCAGTAGATTTTTTGCGATAGGTGATATTTACGGTTTTCAGCATTACGCTCGGATCGAGGAGGATTTCGACATGACCTTCTTTTTTGACAATTAAGGTGTCATTATGAAAACCAACATAACTTATTATAAGATTATCTCCTCCAGAAGGAAAAGGAGTAATAAATGCGCCGTCGATATCTGTAGTAGATCCAATGCCACTTTTTTCCCAAATCACATTGGCACCTATTAATGGTTCTTTTTCGCCTTTGGAAGTAAGTTCATATACATTACCTATAATATTACCCGAGCTGGTCATTTCATCATTTGCCATGGATGACACTTCACTATCCATAAAGTCTTTGTATTGGCAGCATCCTGGAAGTGCATTGTATATATCCTCTGGTGCCTCATATTTATCTGTCGAATGGCCAGATTCTGAAATGTCATAATGTAATGCTAGTATACTGAAGTCATTACTTGCTTCTTGTGATATATCTACAGTAAGCACTTTAGTATCTAATTGCCAATCCGCTTTTATAACTCCTGGATGGTTTAATGCGGTTTCTTCGATTCTTTCTTCGCACATACCGCAAGCACCCTGCACTATTAAGGTATACTGTTCTTGACTATAACTGGAGATAGAAGATATAAGCAACAATAATATGAATATATATTTCATGTCTGTCGTTTGAGAATTAAAGTGTAAAGATATATTGGAAAATCTGCAACGTTGTATCAAGGATTATCTCAATCCAGACATTAACAACTCATTAAATTATCATGAACTAGAGAAATAGTGACAAGCACTTAGCAGAACTTTTAGCGGCTAGTATACAGTCAAGGTTTGGTCTAAAATTTTATCTAAATGAAAGCAATAAATGTATACTATTTTACTTTGCCGGAATTGACAAATAATAATTCTGTGAAATGGAGCATTCATAGAATTAATATGGATGAAGTGTGGATTTTAGTGATTAGGCAAATTTATATTGGGGAGATTTTTTCGATCGCTTTTATATTCTCTTGAATTTTGGGTTTCATATTTGTAGAAGTATTGCACAAGAGGGTAGTTATACCTAGATTTGAATCATGAGTTAGTTAATAAATATTCTTTCATTTTAAAATACTTAAATATGTGTGCAAAACAATTTATTAGTATTACGGCAATGTTCTTCTTAATGAATATGATGTCGGCGCAAGACAATCTGATAGCGTCCACTAGTAGTACAACAAGTCCAACAGATTTTTTTAACGATTTTACTTCTTTAGACAGCGATATGAGATCAAGCTCAGAGGCTGATGAGGATGTATACTTTGACGTACCAGAGCAGGTATCTCATTTTGATTGGAAAACTCAAACTTTCGAAATAGCAGAGGGTAAGGTTAAATATTCAAAAGCTGAGGTATTAGACGAAAACACTAACGAGACTGTAAAAACGGTTAAGTTGGAAAAGTCAAATGGTACAGTCGATATGAGCGATGTTCCTTCGGGAGCTTATTACTTGATCTTAACTAGTGATAATGGCCAAGTCCATTCAGAAAAGATTTTGATTTTATAATCAATCAAGTAATAAATACAGCTTGTAAGAAAGAGGCATCTCGAATAGAGATTGCCTCTTTTTTTATGGATTAGATAATCATGCATGTTACGATTCTAATTTATAGATACTTGAATACCTACCAAAAAACGAAGACTTAAGCCTGAAAATCGAAAGTGTATCGAAAACAGTGGCAACAAAAATCATATTTGCGCTAACAAATTAATGATATGAATCTTCAAAGTCCAATATCCAATTTAAGCTCTAGTCTTGACATAAATATTGGGGTATCGGAAAGAAAGAATCATACCAACGAAAATATTTTCTCAATTCAATTTTTCATTATGCGCATCAAATTATTTTTAGCTTTTTCAATAATGGTACTAGTATCTAACTTTTCAATCGCCCAAAACTTAACAGTTAGTGTAAATATTACAAGCGATTCAGAATACTTCAATGATTTATCAATGGTAGAAACATTAAATACCGATTACGGCAATGTTGAAGAAGAACTATACTATAAGATCCCGGTACAGATCTCAAAATTTGATAGTAGGACCCAAGCTTTTTATATCTCCAACGAAGGCTCAAAGTATTCTAAGGCTGAAATACTTGAAGTAACGACTAATGAAACATTAAAGGAGGTTGATTTGCAAGATTCTAAGAGAAAGGTGGATATGAGTGACGTTCCCGCGGGTTCCTATTATTTAATTTTGTCCAATGAATTAGGTGCAGTTCACTCGGAGCAGATAGTAATTTTGTAGTTCTGTAATCAGAGGATAATGGAAATTCACGAGTCATAATGGAGTTTGATGACCATTACATAAATTCAAAATAAAAATCCTTTGCAAGATATATTTCTTGCAAAGGATTGATTGTTACTCTCTAAAGAGTTAAAGTGGAGCTGCAGGGATTACTTAAAGTGATCCCAATTGCTACCGAAGTCTAAATCAAATATGAGCATAGCAGCTCATTTGTTTATCTCAAACAATAGTTAAGAGCGAGCTCAACTAATATTTGCCACGAACAAAAATACCTCCTGGCGGAGGTCATATTTGATTTTTTAGTGGAGCTGCAGGGATTCGAACCCTGGTCCGGACAAAGCACCGGAGAACTTTCTACATGCTTAGCTTTTATTCAGATTTTCGTAATCAGGTAGGCATAAAAGCGGCGACACCATCATCTTATCTTCAATTAATCTCGGAAATCTGTCGAAGTATCCAGTCTTCCTTACCCGAAAGTTTTAAGTCTTCACGCTGTGTATCAGGCATCAAGCGTAAGGACTAAAAGCTTACTAATCCTTGATTAGGCAGCTAGTGCGAATCTATTTTCGCCAATTATGGTTT
Organism: uncultured Saprospiraceae bacterium; assembly: GCA_937927575.1. GTDB lineage: Bacteria > Bacteroidota > Bacteroidia > Chitinophagales > Saprospiraceae > UBA1994. Next base: position 21,181 of record CALBEE010000052.1, read on the forward strand.
GATCATCATTTGTTAACGGAGTGCATCATCAGTGCTCCGGCATGCTTACTAACCAA
>CALBEE010000053.1 GCA_937927575.1 uncultured Saprospiraceae bacterium
GCCGAAGCGGTAGCTAAGAAGTATGGTATTACGAGAGAGATGGCTGATGAATTTTCTGTGAGATCACATGCCAATGCCGAGAAAGCGATCGACAACGGATACTTTACAGATCAGATCGTGCCTATCGAAGTAGAGGAAGTATTTGTCAAAGATGGTAAGCGGGTAGAGATGTCTCATACCGTAGCAATGGACGAAGGGCTTAGAAGAGGTACAAGTATGGAAGGTTTAGGACGATTACGAGCAGCTTTTAAAAATGGAGGAATCGTAACGGCAGGAAATAGTTCGCAGACTTCAGATGGAGCTGCATTCGTAATAGTGATGAGTGAAGAGATGGTGAATGAATTGGGAATGGAGCCAGAAGCGAGATTAATGAGTTGTGCAGTCGGTGGTGTAGAGCCATTGTATATGGGTATTGGTCCATGTGTAGCTATTCCTAAAGCTCTGAAGCAAGCAGGTCTTAAAATGGATGATATAGATCTCATTGAGTTGAATGAAGCATTTGCCTCTCAATCTTTAGCGGTAATAGATCAAGCAGGAATAGATTTGGAAAAAACAAACGTCAATGGTGGAGCTATCGCATTGGGTCACCCATTAGGTTGTACTGGAGCCAAGCTCTCGATCCAGCTAATGCACGAAATGAGACGTAGAGGAAATAAATATGGAATGGTAACGGCATGTGTTGGTGGCGGTCAGGGGATCGCAGGTATATATGAGTTATTGAAATAGTAGGCCATTTTAACTAGGAATTTAAAATGCTCAAGAAATTATTTTCTTGAGCATTTTTTTTACTACCTATTAGTAATTATGGTGTGAGATACACAATATACTTTTGATAAATTATAGCAGAGAAATTACTCGCTCTGCACCTAATCTGCCACTTTTCATAGCGGCGTTTATAGACCCATTCATTACATGATCTCCTATTACAGTTGTATTAGAATCTACCGCAACTATATTATCATTGTTAATTGTATCTTGATTAGGTAAAGCATATTTTATTCGATATGTTTTTACATGATTCCACGCTTTAGCATTTGGTATCCACTGCGATAATTCAGATTTGACTTTTTCGATTCCATTTGAGTCATTGGGTTGAAAAGACTTTTTGAGTGAAACGGATATGAGTTCATCTTTTTGAGAATAACTGATTGCATTTTTACTGAGGCATACAAGGTTATTTACTAAATGATTAGGATTCCCATTTAATGCAATTGCATTTCTTTTAAAAGGCTGCGTTTTACTTGAAAAATATAAATTAGTGGTGGAGTGATATTCTTGATTAGTCTCAGTATACTGACTACTGATACCCAAAGCATTTGTAGCCAATAAAATATGATCAGCAAGTATTTTTTCTTGATTTTCTAAATAGACTGTTTTCCCTTCAATTTGTGATACTTTAGTATTGCATTTTATTTTGTTAGGGTTTAAATGCGAAGCAATTTGTTTTGGTATCTCTTCCATCCCTAAAGCTGGAATCGTAGCTTGACCTTCCGAAAACATTTTGAACACGAAGTCAAACATTTTTCTACTGGTGGATAATTGGCTTTCTAAAAATATCCCTGCATAGAAGGGTTGCAAAAATTCAGAGATCATAGTGCCACTAAATCCATATTCATCTCTAAGCACTTTTTTTGTAGACAAATCTTGATTAGAAAATATTTCATCAATAGTCTTTTTTTTAAGTTGCTGTTTGAGTTTGAGTATTTTTAGTTTGTCGGAGATGCTTGCCGCATTGGTCGTGAGTGTAGATACTAAGCTAGATAATTGACGTAATGGGTCACCTATATAATCTATTTTGCTTTCTTTTCTTAATAATATTGCTCCGGGATCAAAAGCCTTTAAGTTGAGCTTTGAATAATCTAATATGCGTTTTGCTTCAGGATATGCCGTTAAGAATACCTGAAAGCCGTGATCTAAATTATAGCCATCTAATTGGTCAGTTTTTACTCTTCCTCCAATCCGATCAGTAGATTCCAGAACACAATAATCTTTTCCTGCCTTTTCTAGGTAATAGGCCGCTGTGAGTCCTGATATGCCTCCACCAACGATTATCGTTTTAGCCATATTTTTTGTATTTGTCTGCTGATTTAATCAGTTTGGACGCCTTATTGTTTAATTTCCATTCATCTATCTGTCAAATCTGAACAATTACTTCAATAATTGGGCTTTAATTCTTTTACATATCCTATATTCGAATCTCACTAGCTACAAAACATTATATTGGATACAGCGATTATGGAAAAGGCGTTTAAAACTAAAGTGGATAAGGTATCGGATCTTACCTCATATGTAGGTAAAATTGTTGGAATCTCTGAATGGATTCAGATTGAGCAAAAGAATATCAATTCATTTGCAGATGGTACACTTGATCAACAATGGATTTATACTGATCCAGTGGCAGCTGCAGATCACTCTCCGTATGGAACTGTGGTAGCTCAGGGTTTTTTGATTCTTTCTTTGATTCCAAAATTCACTTATGATGTACTACACATTCAAGATGTAGAAATGGGTTTGAATTATGGATTAGATCACGTTAGATTTCCTCAAGCAGTACCAGTAGATAGTTATATTCGTGGAAAGGTAGAGTTGACAGGATATGAAATTGTTGATGGAGGAGCGAGAATTAAGGTTCATGTGACTACAGAGATTAAAGATGAAGAAAAGCCAGCTTGTGTAGCGGAGTTTATTGTTCAGTTGTACAATTAATTCCTTAGGAATTAAGTGAGCTCTTGAGGGGTTTAGGTGTTAAGCTGTTTTGAAAACAAGATGTTAAGATGTTTTGAGATAGTTTAGAATATAATTGGAAATGCTATTTAATATTAGAATGTATGCAAAAGAACAAGGAATATCTTTCCTATGAAAAATTAATGACGTGGGAAAAAGCAGTGGACTTCGCGGTAGAAGGTTATGACTGTCGTAGAGACTATTGACACAGATCGGAAACATTACAGATTATTAGAACAAATTGAAGCTTGTAGTACTTCTGTTTCAATGAATATCGCAGAAGGAAAAGGTAGCTGGTCTCTCAAAGAATACAAACAATTTTTATTTTATTCAAGAGGTTCTCTATACGAGACGCTAACCTTAATGAAGATTTTTAAAATGAGAAATTGGATCGATGATGATCAGTATAAATCTAAGAATGAAAGCACTGGAGATTAATAGAATGCTCAAAAGTATTATTTATTCATTAAAGATGGAGATAGAAGAAGGGAAATGAGGTATTAGGCTGTTAGAAGAAGAGCTGTTACGGGGAAAAGATATTAAGCTGTTTAGGTCTTGAGCTCTTTAGTGTTAGTCGAAATAAAAGAGCTTAACAACCTAATGTCATAACCCTAATACATGAAGAGCCTAATACCTATGACAATAAGAGCTTAATAGCTAAATCCTTAACACCTATAATTGTAACACCTAAAGACCTTAACACTTGCAATAGAAATTCATCAAATTTCTTTTGCCACTTTCATAGGCACACTAACACATTTCTTTTCCATGTAATTCATCATCTCTAGAACTAGAGCTTTAGCTTCATCGTCCAGTGCATCGATCTGCTTAGCATATACCGTATTGACAGCTCTATCTTTAATGGCTTTCATTTCTGCAGGAATCTTATGAAAAGCTTTTTCAATTTGCCTTTGTTGATATACTTTTTGAAATTCGAATAATCGACTTTTGATAATTTTCTTAGCTGATCCAATTTCGTTTTTACGATGTTCGAGGTTTTGTTCAGCGAGTGACCTTAGCTGCTCGATATTGATATAATGCATATCGAATCCGCTCTGTACGCTTTCATCCACATTGTGCGGTACTGATAGATCGATTACTATTTTTTTGCTTTCATCCCTCCTGATGAGTTGGCTATATATATCTGTGGAGATTATCGATTCAGTAGATCCTGTACATACCACCATGATGTCAAATCCTTTATCATAAGAAGCAAGTTCGCTAATATGATATGCCGTGGCACCTATGGATGAAGACAGTTCCTTTGCATTATCTAGCGATCGATTAAAAATGGTAATATCTGCAAATTCATACTTCTTAAGAAATTTCCCTACTAATCGATTGGTTTCACCAGCTCCTATAAGAAGCACCTTTTGCTGAGGGTCTGGATTAATATTGAGCATGCGCTTAATGGCCAAAGAAACTATAGATAGAGGTTTTTCGCCTATTTTAGTATTAGCATATATTTCTTTGGCAGTAGTCACTGTATACTTATCGAGCATTCTGAGATGGTCGCCAGCTAGCTTCCATTCTACACTTTGATCGTATGCTTCTCTGTACTGACGGAATATTTCTCTTTCTCCAACTACGAGACTATCTATAGAAGCACTCAATTCAAAAAGGTGATTAATCGCTTTGATACCGGAATGCAACCGTACGAATTTTGATAACTTATTTAACCGATCATCACTCAGATCATTATTAATGGAATGAAAGAAGGACGATAGATAATCATCTTCCAAATCTTCCTCTCTATAGAATATGTAACTTACTCTATTACAAGTAGATAGGTATACTATTTCATCTATATCGAACTGTTGTTTGATATCAGTAAGCTTACTTCTTAGATCCTCTTTAGTCTGATGTTTCACTACAAAGTGTCCTATCTGATCTACATTGATCGTTTGGTGTGTAAGCGTAATTATGTGAAAGTTATCTATCATCTAGCGTGCAAAGGTAAAAATCGATCATCTGATCAATGTCAGTTCTTAGTCATACTTACGCAAATAGTAGTGGATTAAGCTGCAGAAAAGTCGCCAAAGACAACTACTTTATTCTCATGGATAAATTCCTCAGCCAGATGCCATGTTTTCCATTCCGCCGGACAATATCGATACCATTTGAGTCTAAGGAAAATAATACGATAGTACCATTGTCTTCTCAAGGCGGCATTCACAGTATGAATTAATTTGATGCTTCCAGCTTTTTTAGTGAGCAGGGTGTTATGGTGGGTTTCTATTGATGGTATATTAGCATTTTGTGTATAATCTTTAATTTCTACCAAAAAAAGTCCCCAAGTAGGATCTACCGCTAAGAAATCAACGCATTGAATTCCTCTACCGCTTATGCGTTTGTAATATCTATGTTGATCGAGTTTTATACAATGCCAAGTACTTGGAAAACTAATTTTTTGACGCCCTTCAATCCAAGTATTATTCACCGGCTATTATTTTGTTTTTATATTTTTTTCGTAAATCGAAACCCAATCTTTGACTTGCATTTTTTGGATGAGCGCTTTGATTAGATCATAAGGGATATGGTCGATCTTTTTGAATCTAATACAACTTTTACCCATATCTAATTTGTACTTAGAATGTTTTGGGTATTCTGCGACAAACCATTTCATTAAATCTTCATCGGCATATATACCCATGTGGTAGAGCGCAATATAGTTTTTCTGGTTAGCGATATTAATAAACGGCAATGGTAATTGGGTATTGCAGTGATATCCATCAGGATAAACACTATGCGGTACAACATAGCCAATCATTCCATAACTGAGACATTCTTCAAATCCTTTTGGAATATTTTCTTTAACAATATCCCTTAATTTATTCATGGCTGGCTTTCTTTCTTCAGGAATATTTTCAAGATATTCTTTTACTGTCTCAGCTTTGATTTTCATGATGTATCGTATTAATCTTTTCAAAGAAAAGGAATATTCCGAATAAGACAAAACGCAATCTCACCCATTGGGGTGATTTATTGGAATGCGAGACCTCTTACTTTTGATTCTCAATTGAAATAGTATGTATATCTATTTTAATCGACGATGACATCAAACCTTAAAACTTTAATTAATCAAATTCTCTGTCATGAAAAAAGTAACTTCTGCATTAATCGGATTCGTATTATCTCTATCTACATTGGTGGCACAAAACGTTGGGATAGGTACGCCTTCACCTAGTCAACTTCTTCATGTAAAAGATGGAAATGTATATGTTGAAAATGGAGAAATTAGGTTGGATCCTTTTGGTTCGAAAATAAATAGAATTGGATCGAATGTAGTAGTAGGCGCGCAAGCTAATTTGAGACTAAATCCAGGAACAGTTTATGACGTAACAATTCAATCAGGTGGAGTTACTTATGCTAATTTTGAAGGTAATTCGAAACGGTTTGGCTTAGGGATTGGATCTTCATTACCTAATGAGTCTTTTCATTCTTCAGGTGCTATCTTGATAGGAGAAGCGATTGCAGATAATAAAAAAGGTACCATCCAATGGAATGGAAGTGATTTTTTGGGTGCGACGAATGACGGATGGAAATCTTTGATTATTCCAACTGAGATGATAGACGCGGATGGAGATACTTATGTGAAATTGGTGGAAGACGGATTGGACAGTATTCATTTCGTAATTAATGATAAAAAATATGCTGATTTCCATATATGGGCTGATGGCAGTCATTATGTAGATTGGTTTGGAGATCCAACTGCTGGAGCGTTCGAAAAAATAGAGCATAGATTTTTCATTAATGATAATTTGTATGGCCTTATAGGAGCCACTTCAGGGAGTCCTAATACTGTAGAAATGGTAGGTGATGATAGAGCAGTCATACGAGCTGCTTACAATGACGGAGGCAACCAAACAACTCTAATTGTTGGAGAGGCTTTTAGTACTTATGGAGTGGGTATTGCATCGGGTACACCATTTATCGGTTCTCTTAGAGCTATGTTGGATGTGAGGGGAGATTTTGAATGTGATGGTGCAGAGATCAATGACGGTCTTACGGTAAATGATAATGCTAAATTCAATGACATTATGACTTTAGTACCAATGACTGAGCCTGCTTCTGGATCAGCAGGTGATATTTATATGGACGATGGTTCATGTAGCAGTTGTGGAGGACAAGTAAGCTTGAGATTCTATAATGGAAGTTCATGGAAAACTTTATAGCCTTCTAGAAAATTGAGTGAGATTAGATTTTTATTGAGTTAGGTATTTAAATATGAAACTACCAATGATAGCGACTATCAAAAGTGCGACCATCCATTTGAAGTTGTAATTAGGTGCACCTGATTGTAAATCATTATCAGTATTTTCATTTTCAAATGATTCTGGATTTTCTTCTTTAGGTTTCAAGATTTAAAATGTTTTTGGTTAAGAATAATGCATGTTATATAATAAGTAAATGCAGACAATTATAGAAAAAATAGATACGATTTGCATCCACCTTTTTTGAGGTATACGTAGTTTGTCGATCAAGATATAACTTACGATTAATGATATAATGACTACTACGATTTGCGCTAGTTCTACTCCAATATTAAAACCTAATAATGGTATGATTAATGACTCACCTTCACTCATCATGGTTTTGAGAAAATTAGATATCCCCATACCATGAATCAGCCCAAATCCAGTAGCTAAAAAATAACCTATTGAAGATTTGGATTGAGAATCATCTTCAATAAGCAAATTGTATAGCGCGGTTAATATAATAGTAACAGGAATTAATGTCTCGATCCATGTAGAAGGAATAGAAACCAATTGATAAGCATTTAACGCTAAGGTGATCGAATGACCGATGGTAAATGCTGTAGCTAGATACAATACTTTTTTCCAATCCTTGATACTATATATAGCGCACAAAGTGACTAAGTATAATATATGATCATAGCCATTCAGATCGAGTAAATGTTCATATCCTAATTCGAGATATAATGAAAGCATAGATTTAGAATCAGTTGATTATGAGAATAGACCACAATTTAATTGGATTCGGTTGATATCAGAATGAATTCTTTGAGAATTATAAAACGCAAAAGCCTTCAAATCTTTCGAAATGAAGGCTTTTTGCGGTCTGGATGAAGAGTGAAAGTTTCCGCAGAGCGGAATGCAAGTGACTAAACGTCACTTGTAAATGAATGAACCTGATCATCAGATCAGGGCTTGTATTTATTCTCTTAAGGGATTGAAATGTAATTGAAGCGTAATGGAAGTGGCTCAATTACTCTATCACCGTTTTTCGTAAATTTTGCGATAATCTTATGAACTCATATGTAAAACACAAAAGCCTTCAAATCTTTCGAAATGAAGGCTTTTTGCGGTCTGGATGAAGAGTGAAAGTTTCCGCACAGCGGAATGCAAGTGACTAAACGTCACTTGTAAATGAATGAACCTGATCATCAGATCAGGGCTTGTATTTAATCTCTAAAGGGATTGAAATGTAATTGAAGCGTAATGGAAGTGGCTCAATTACTCTAGCACGGTCTATTGTAAATTTTGCGATAATCTTATGAACTCATATGTAAAACACAAAAGCCTTCAAATCTTTCGAAATGAAGGCTTTTTGCGGTCTGGACGGGACTCGAACCCGCGACCCCCTGCGTGACAGGCAGGTATTCTAACCAGCTGAACTACCAGACCGTTGCTCGGTTAATCAGCGATGCA
>CALBEE010000054.1 GCA_937927575.1 uncultured Saprospiraceae bacterium
GGTATTCATACATCTAATGCCTTAAAAATCGGCCAGCGAATCATCAAATCAATGAAAATAGCAGCGTAAATTTATCTGCACAATACTAGTTTCATTTTGAAGCACTAGATTCCTATGCCCTTACTTCTGAATATCCCTAGTATATTGGATTATAACACTTCCATTTCATCAAAGGTGACTTTAATTAATATGAAATTTTGTGGCAATCAAGTATCTTTTCAGAAGTATAGAATGCATTGACCTCATTTTTCGTTAATACCTCTGAAAAACGAGGTAATACTCTATTAAATTAATTTCGAAATAGAAATTCAAGTATGACTTCGCTACCTAGCCCATGTGTTTGCTGCGCAAGCCACATTACACTAGGTCTCCGAGCGTTTACTTCGTAGGCCACTCTATGACGCGAGTTTTCCTTTTTGCATTGCCCAAAAACGAAACCAAAAACTCTAGGACGTCGTAATGCAGCACACATAGCCGCTCCCGCAGCCAACGACGACGACCATTCCCCTACTGCCCACTCGTGTAAACCTTTTTCAGTCAATTTCTAAAAAGAAAAATTAAAATTGTATCTTAAATAAATCTCTGAATATCCCTAAATACAATCAACCCTATTACCAAAGGAATTATCCAAAGCAAATAATTTGGAATAAATATGTTTATTATTTCACCCAAGCTGTTTTATTCTAGCTATTATTTTTACTTTCTCGCCAAGAGCTATAAAATGCAAAAAGGAATATTGCAGGTATCCAGATCATTGCTTCTCTTTTAAGACGCTCAGGAGTAATTTGTTCGGCGACACTTGAAGTAAAAATCTTAAATATCTTCAACATGGTCCAACCCAATAAAGCTGATGTAAAACCACTTAATAAATGAGAAGAAAAAGGTGTTTTAGTTTTATTATTAGTCATGATCGTGATGATGATTCTCAGGAGTAAAATTGCCTGTATACTTCGCATACAGATAGTTTTTGACAATCCAAGATATTAATGCTAAACATATTCCAGACATAAAAAACATGGGTACTTCCCACCATAAATCTTTAAATTCAAAAGGGATCTTTTCTTTGAAATACCAAATCATATATCTTAGAACAGGAAAGATAATAATGGTCCAAATAAAAGCAGAAGAAATTACATATTTTTTAAATCCACTTGCTTTGACTTTCTCCCATTTTCTAATGAATTTTTCATGCTTCATCTGAAGAAAGAGATTTCTTAAGCGCCAAGAGTTCTTTTTCCATAGCTCTTAATTTGTCTGACATATCAGGTAATCTTCGGAAGTGCGCATAAGATTTTAAATAGTTTCGATATTCAATAGCTGGAAAACCGTACCATTTAGAATTTTCTTCACTGATATTACCGCCCACTGCACTATTTCCTTGAATCATAGCACCTTCAGCAATAGTCAAATGGCCTGCGATCGCTACTTGTCCACCGACTACTACATGTTTACCTATTTTTGCGCTACCGGCAATACCAGCTTGGCCTGCCATTACAGTATGTGCTCCTACTTCTACGTTGTGAGCGATTTGAATAAGATTATCCAATTTGACTCCTTGTCTAATAATAGTCGAGCCCATAGTCGCTCTATCGATAGCACAATTCGCTCCTATTTCGACATCATCTTCTATGACTACATCACCAATTTGCGGAATCTTGGTATACTTCCGATTCTCATCAGGGCTGAAACCAAATCCGTCACTCCCAATAACTGTATTACACCAGATGATGCAATTTGCTCCGAGAGTGCATCCATACATGATTTTAACGCCTGAATGAAGTGTAGTATTTTTTCCAACTATGGATCCTCTACCCACATATACCTGAGGATATATCACTACACCATCTTCTAAGACTACGTTAGCGGCTATCACAACCCCTGCTGCAATACTTACATTATCTCCTATCCTAGCAGTTGGATCTACTACAGCTTGATCAGAAACACCTGAAAAACCATGGTTTACTTGCCCAAATTGCTGTAATAATACTCCCAAAGAAGCATATACATCATCCACCTTAATTAAGGTCGCATTGACTTCTTGCTCTGGTATAAAATCTTTATTCACCAACACTGCAGAAGCCTCAGTAGTATAAATATGTGGTGTGTACTTTGGGTTGGAGAGAAAAGAAATATTGCCAGCTACCGCCTCTTCTATTTTTCCTGGTCCTGTTATAATCGTTGATGGATCTCCTACCACTTCACCGCCTAATATATCGGCGATATCTTTCGCTGTAACTTGCATTATTATGGGTAATTCTTAAAATTCAATTCTTCGCTTTAAAGGTATCGACTATTTAACGACTTACTCTAAAGCTTTGCGCATATAATGTATGTGTTTATTGGATTTTGAACGATTTTAGGCTCTAAAACTCCAAAAATTAGATTTAAATCGCATAAATGGGCTTACCGCCACTTATTCCAACTGCATTGAAAAAACCAATTAATCGTCAAATTATGACATTGATTCATCAATAAGAACAGTAATAGAGTTAAGTAATCTATTACATTTGTAGGACTATGGAAGAAACAAAACCATATATCAAAATAGGCTCAAGAGGAAGCAAATTAGCCCTCTGGCAAGCGCATTATCTTCAAGGTCTGCTAAGCGATCATGGAATCGACTCTGATGTAAGCATAATTAAAACTCAGGGGGATAAAATCCAGCATTTGGGTTTTGACAAACTCGAAGGTAAAGGCTTTTTTACCAAGGAGCTGGAGGATGCCCTCTCTGCCGGAACCATAGATATGGCTGTACATTCGATGAAGGATATGCCTACTGAGAGCCCAGCTGGATTATGCCTCACTGCTGTATCCTACCGTGATGATCCTGCCGACACACTTCTCATACGAAAGGATAAGGTAGATATGACTGCCGATTTTAGGCTCCTAGAAGGTGCAGTAGTAGGGAGTTCATCCGCAAGGCGAAAATCGCAAATGATGAGTCTTAGGCCTGATGTAAGCATGAAAGATATCAGAGGTAATGTACCTACTAGAATAAACAAACTTAGAGCTGGCGAATACGATGCAATATTATTAGCGCAAGCTGGACTGAATAGATTAGGACTTGAGTTAGAAGATCTCGAAGTCATAAGATTGCATCCGAGAGAGTTTGTACCCGCACCAGCTCAAGCAGTGCTTGCGTACCAATGCCGAGTTGATGATCTAAGAGTGCGCAGGTTGCTCATGAAAATACATAATCATGAGGTAGCCGAACTCACTAATGTAGAACGAAAAGTATTGAATATGATGGATGGCGGATGTCATCTTCCATTAGGGGTATACTGCAGAAAAGACGATATGGGATATTATCATACGGAAGCTTTTTATGCAGCTAATGAATCAGGCAATGGAAAAAGAGTCACAATATCTCTAAGTACGACTAGCGGTATGGCGCAGAAAGTGTATGATGCCCTCATGAATGAGAATTCTTAATCGATGAACTAAATTAACCTAAAACCAATTTTAATCTAAGAACAAACCATTCTTATGAAGTATTTAATTTTTGATTGCTCACCTGTAGATAAACCAAAAGATTACAAAGCGCCATTCTCTGATACTTTTGCTTGGCCTAGACTTGTACATTTAAGTTGGATCGTACTAGATAAAGATTTCAAACCTAAAGAAGATTTTGATTGCATCATAGATCCAGAAGGATTTACGTTGACAAAAGCGATTCAAAAAAGGATCAAAATAGATGATGAGGATATCAAAAAGAAAAGTTCGAAGTTAGACAATGTGCTTACCATGTTTTCTGAAAGCGTAGAGAAAGTAGAATATCTCGTTGCACACAATCTCAAGATGAACGAAAGTGTAGTGGCTGCAGAATATATTAGATTGAGTAAGGACAATCCGATGTTTAGAAAAGAGCGCATATGCTTAATGCAAGAAAGTACGTATTATTGTAAAATTCCTAATCGTAGGGGAAGTTATAAATGGCCATCACTTACTGAACTTCATGCGATATGCTTTCAACAAAGATTTTCACCGGCCAACAATGCAAGAGCAGATGTTATCGCTGCTGCCAGATCATTTATTAAATTGATGAAGATCGGTCAACTCGAAGATTTATTTGATGAAGAAGAGTAAGGAAAATATCCTTATTACACGGACATTATCCGAAGAGAGTCCGTTACAGCAATTGTCTAAGGAAGGGTATCATGTAATCGCGCAATCTTTCTTAGAAATTGTACCGTATTCAATATCTGAAATCCCTTCAGCTGATGTATATTTTTATTACAGCAAAAACGCTGCAAAGCATTTTGCTCAAGCTGCTAATTCTCTGTATTTAAATTTAAATCATTCAAAGCATGCTGCAATGGGAAAAGGTACAGCCAAAGAATTATCAAATCAAGGATTAGCTGTAGATTTTATTGGAGACTCTAGTCCGCAAATCGTTGCTGAAAAACTCTTGAAAAAGTACTCGGATTACACCATTTGCTTTGTAAGAGCTAAAGACTCTACCCGCTCTATCCAAAATGAATGGCCTTATCCGTATACCGAAGTAATTGCTTATCGTAGTGAAGAAAAGATTGTCCAAATCGAAAAAGATATTCATACCATCATTGCCACTAGTCCAAAGAGTTTTATCAGTGCGATGCGTAGCTGCAATTCCTCTACTTTAAAAAAAGTAATTTGTATCGGACCTACTACTTATAATGCGGTAAATATCATGGTCGAAGTCAATACCATAATGGCAAGCTCCAGTACTGAAGCCGCTTTATTAGAGGCATTCTATAAAAGTCAAGGTGAATAAAAGTACTTTGACAATAATTTAACGTCGATTCTACTGAAAAGAGCGAACAAAAAGCATCTATTTTACGGTTCTATTATTGAAAAGATACAGTATGTTATGAAAAAATATTCTCTGTTAATAGTTGCTCTATTATTTATTGTCAGCCAATACTCTATATCGGCTCAAGATATAATCATGGTTGAAAGTGATATGATGGATGATAACATGGTCAATATCGCTCCGATTAAGCTAGACGACGGATATCTATCACTAGTGGTCAAATATGAAAACCGTAGTTGGGAAGATCCAAAAATGAATCCTAAATCCATATTGAACAAGAATTTTAATTATGAATACATATCAGATGAAGACCAAGTATATTTGAGCAAAGTCGATAATGATCTTAATGTCGTAGCCCAGAATAAAATTAAATTTAAAGATGCGCACGATGTGAATATTTATGGAATGTTTCACTATGATGGAAAAACCTCATTGTACTATACTCAGAGAAAAAATTTCTCCAATGAAGTACAGTTCTATTGTATGGATATCGATAATGCCAAACTCAAAAGAAATAAAACTAGAAAAATATATACTTTAAAACATAAAAACGGAATACCTGCCACTAGAATGATTGTCTCTCCTGATAGCACCAAAATAGCTTTCCTATCTGAAAAATATTTTGGGAACAAGGATGAACGAAAAATTTATGTCGCCCTTTTCAATATCCAAGGTACACCGATCTGGAATGATCCTGTCTACTTGGGTGCGGATACAGAAAGACTGACAATTGGTGATGCTGCTTTAGACAACGATGGAAATATATTTATTAGCTATAAGCTATATGATAAGTACAGCAACGATTGGAGCAAAAAGGATAAAAATGGCGATAAAATTCCAGCTTTTAAAACCCGCATTATCACATATGGAATCGATGAAACGGAAGCTTTTGTAACTATAAATGATCAAGATAAATTTATTAGAAGGTGTGACTTAATCTACAATCCCATCAAAGAAAAGGTACAAGCGGTAGGGACCTATAGTATAAAAGACGGAGGTAATCTTACAGGCGTCTATACATTAGATTTAGATCCAATAAAAATGACGAGTGAAACAACCCAATTTCACAAATTCGATACAAAACTCATATCACTGTTCGATAAAGACGGAATTGGGCAAACGAAGGAAAAAGATCCTGGTATCGAGATAAGAGATGTAGAAACCAAAATACATATCAAAGAAAATGGTGACCTCGTGTATGTCATGCAACCCTATAGGTTTAACGAACGATTTATCAATAATGGTTTAAGAACTAATACTGTACAAAATATTGAATCTGGCTTTACTATATATTCGATGGTAGTGGCACAACTTCAAAATAATACCGCAACATTTACTAGAATTCCAAGAAGATCTAGAGGCCTTGAGTCATTTGGAGAATTAATTGGAAAGTCATTAGTCTATAATGATCAAGTCTATGTAATCTATACTGATTACCACAAAAATATTGAGAGAGAAGATTTTGAGAAGCCCAAAACTATGGGTGATGCCATGCGGTCTAGTCTTATTCTTACCAATATTGATAGTGAAGGAAATTATTATAGAAGCTTCCTTAAAAATAGAGATCAAGAAGCCCGATTCAATCTTTCAATGGATGATGTACAATTTATCAATGATAGAGAATTAATGTACACATTTTATGGTGGAGGCCTATTCTCAAGTAAAAGGCAAATTGGTGTAATAAGTTTTTAGAAGCATAGTCCAGCGCATCACTATGTAAGCAAAGCGCAATTCTCATTTTTTACTCTGAAATACTATATTACTTTATAGTTAACATAAGCCTATTCACATTCTACATGTAATAGGGTTCCATATCTAGAAATAATCACATAAAACGCACACTAGCTGTTCGATATCGGACAATATATAATTTATTCACATATATAAAACTATGATATTCTGACATTTATTCTTTGGCATAGGCATTGGCTTTAAGTAAGCAAAAGAAGCCAAAATGGACAAACAGATATCACAGTCAGAACAAAAAAAGAATAGACTCAAGGGAGTAACACCCTTTCTTGTCGGTTTTCTCATATTAGCAGCGGCCTACTTTGGCATGCGAAAAGTATTTACAAAAAAAGCCAACTCCAAAG
>CALBEE010000055.1 GCA_937927575.1 uncultured Saprospiraceae bacterium
CAAACGGGTGTATTTATCCATAATTTATTGAAATTGTACCCAATAGGGTACATTGACGTACGATTTGAAACTTTTTATACCCGAAAGGGAGTTTATTGGGTAATAAGTATTAATTTGATACCCGAAAAGGTACATTATGGAAGTAAAAAGTCTTAGTCTCAAGCAATTCGTCAAAGAAAAGAGAAAATCATTGAAGCTGACTCAAAAGGAAATGGCAGAGAAAGCAGGAGTGGGGATCAGGTTTGTCAGAGAACTGGAAAGAGGGAAGGAAACACTCAAAATGAATAAGGTAAACCAAGTCTTGGCATTGTTTGGGCATGAACTAGGACCTCAAAAATATGATAGATCATGAGGAGCGTCAATGTACTAATGTACGACACACTTGCAGGTGTCTTGACTGAAGATGACGAAGGCTATCACTTTACATATGATAGCCAATATTTGGTAAGCCAAGATAGGGAACCGATCAGTCTCACCTTACCGATTACAGAAGATACATATACGAGTAAAATACTTTTTCCATTTTTTGATGGGCTAATTCCAGAAGGGTGGTTGCTAGATATTACAGAAAAAAACTGGAAGCTAGACCCCAGGGATAGAATGGGAATACTTATGGTAAGCTGTAATGATTGTATAGGTGCTGTATCCATTCAAGAAATAAAAGAGTCATGACTAAATGCCTGTACTGTTACCAACCTATAGATGATAAAGAGTACGTCAAGTACGAATATCATCAAAAGTGCAGTAAGATATTTTTTGGAAGTAAAATTCCTCCAAAGATGGATTACTCGCAAAGTGATATGATCGCATTGGCTGAGCAATTGGTGATGAGTCAGAGTACAGTGACTGGAGTGCAGCCGAAACTTTCTTTGGGTAGAAAAAAAATGTCTGGCGAATCAAATGTAGAGAAACTAACCATCCTAAAATTATGGGGTCAGTATATACTCAAGCCACAGACCGAACGGTATAAAGAATTACCAGAAATAGAGGATGTAACTATGCACTTAGCGGAAAGTGTGAAGATCGCCACCGTACCACATTCGTTGATTAGATTGAAGTCAGGTGAATTGGCCTACATCACCAAAAGAGTGGATCGATTAAAAAATCGTAAACTGCATATGGAAGACATGTGCCAACTGACAGAGCGACAAACCGAACATAAATACAATGGATCACATGAGCAAGTGGCGAAGGCAATAAATCGTTACGCTGCCAATCCTGGATTGGATAAAGTGAATTTTTTTGAGTTGGTGTTATTCTGTTATTTGACAGGTAATAATGATATGCACTTAAAGAATTTTTCATTATTAAAAGACATCAATAAAGACTATCACTTATGTCCAGCATATGATCTGGTAGCATCAGAATTAGTGGTGGAAGGAGATGATGAAGAATTAGCATTAAATTTGAATGGCAAAAAAAAGAAACTACGAAAAGAGGATTTTGAAATAGCCATGACCACAAGTGGAATAAATTCCAAAGCAGCGCAAAATATTTTCGATAAGTTTAATGGCGTCCAACCGATTTGGGATGAAATTATAGATAGGAGTTTTTTGTCTAATGAAATGAAAGAGAAGTACAAAGAATTGATAGCTATTAAGCTTCACGGCATAGAAGCGTACTAGGATAGATAAAGCAGCTGATATTTTAGATAATTAGGTAGGTAATATAATAAGAAAAATGGCTAAGAAATTTACAGAAGATCAGTTAGAGAAGGCGTTTGTAGAATTGATTTCCGATCAAGGAATCGCACATTATACAGGCGATGCATTAGCCAGACCTACGACTAGTGAGGTTTTGCTCAAAGATGATTTGCAATCCTACTTGACGACAGCCTATCAGCACGAAGGCCTAACGATATCAGAAGCGGATACCATCATTCGTTATCTAGAGTCGTTTTCTGCATCGGACTTATACGAGAGTAATAAAGAGATCATGCACTTGATTTCTAATGGGTTTAAGTTTGAGCGAGAGGATCGTAGTCAACAAGATATCTGGATCCATTTCATCGACTATCCATCAGCAGTCCATCTAGAGAAGGAAGAAGACAAAAAGTCTATCGCTGCGGAGCTCAAAGTAGCCTATACAGCAGAAGATAAAAACATATATCGCTTTGTCAATCAGCTAGAGATCTATGGATACGAAAAGCGTATTCCAGATGGCATTATATACATCAATGGGATTCCGCTAGTCGTGCTAGAGTTTAAGAGTGCGATCAGAGAAGAGGCGACGATACATACGGCTTATGTACAGTTGACTACAAGGTATCGGAGAGATATTCCTGAGCTGTTTAAGTATAACGCATTTTGCATCATTAGCGATGGAGTGAATAATAAAGCAGGTTCTTTCTTCGCTGACTATGAATTCTATTATGCTTGGAGAAAGATCCAAGGATATGAAAAAGAAGTAGACGGCATACCTTCGATGCACACCTTAGTGCAAGGCCTATTGGATAAGGTAAGGATGAGAGATGTGATTCACAATTTTATCTATCTACCTGACAGCTCTAAGCATGATGTGAAAGTGCTCTGTAGGTATCCTCAGTACTATGCTGCTAGGAAGTTATTTGACAATATCAAAGCACACCAAAAACCTATCGGAGATGGTAAGGGTGGAACGTATTTTGGCGCTACAGGATGTGGTAAGAGTTATACGATGTTGTTCTTGTCTAGGTTGCTGATGCGGAGTACGCATTTTGCTAGTCCGACGCTGATACTGATTACGGATAGGACAGATCTGGATGATCAGCTATCCAAAACATTTACCAATGCGAAACGATATATCGGTGACGAAAATATCATCAGTGTAGAGAGTAGATCTGATCTTAGAGCGTTACTCCAAGGGCGAAATAGTGGTGGTGTATTCCTTACTACGATCCATAAGTTTACAGAAGATACCAAGCTGCTCACAGATCGTACTAATGTGATCTGCATCTCAGATGAGGCTCACCGAAGTCAGATCAATTTAGATCAAAAGATAAAGATTACCGACAAAGGAGTGAAGCGTACGTACGGCTTTGCAAAGTACTTACACGACTCATTACCTAATGCTACGTATGTTGGATTTACAGGTACACCGATAGATGCGACGCTAGATGTATTTGGTGAGATCGTCGATCAGTATACCATGAAAGAGTCTGTAGATGATGAGATCACAGTCAAGCTAGTATATGAAGGTAGGGCAGCCAAAGTATTTCTCAATGAAGAAGTATTACAGCTAGTCGAGTCCTACTATAAGGAATGCCAAGTAGAAGGCACCAACGAATATCAAGTGGAGCAAAGCAAGAAAGCGGTGACCAATATGAATTCGATACTGGGTGATCCAGATAGGCTGCAAGCGATGGCCCAAGATCTAGTAGCGCATTATGAGCAGCGTGTCGCAGAAGGTGCATCTGTCAAAGGTAAAGCGATGATCGTATGTAGCTCAAGAGAGATCGCTTACAACTTGTATAAGTACATCATAGCGCTACGTCCATCATGGGCAGAGGTAAGAGTAGCAGCTGATGATGTAGAGCTTACGGATAGAGAGCGTAAAGAAATCAAACCTATGGCTATGGTCAAGATGATCATGACTCGCAATAAGGATGATGACGAAAAGCTGTACAAGCAACTAGGTACTAAGGAATATCGAAAAGAACTAGATAGACAATTCAAAGAAGCGAAATCTAATTTCAAAATAGCCATCGTCGTAGATATGTGGTTGACTGGATTTGATGTACCATTCCTAGATACGATCTATATTGATAAGCCGTTGCAGAAGCACTCGCTGATACAGACCATATCTCGTGTCAATAGAAAGTACGAAGGTAAGCACAAAGGACTCGTGGTGGATTATATAGGTATCCGCAAAAACATGAACCTCGCCTTGAAGAAATACTCTGACGGAGGAGAAGGAAGTTCGGAAGATATCAAGCAATCGATAGGTATAGTAAGAGATCATTTGGATCTGTTGTCTAAGTTGTTTCATCGTTTTGATTCGTCAGATTATTTTACTGAGATACCGCTTCAGCAACTTAACTGTCTGAATAATGCCGCGGACTATGCCATGTCCACTAAGAGGACAGAGACGAGATTTATGGCTATGACCCAGCGTCTCAAAGCGGCATATGATATCTGCTGTGGTACTGATGTGTTTACTCAGGACGAAAGAGATTATATACATTTCTACTTTGCGATACGATCGATCATTTACAAGCTTAATAAGGGCGATGCTCCAGATATAGATCAGATGAATCGTAAAGTGCGTAATATGATCGCTGAAGCCATCAAAAGCAACGGAGTAGAAGAAGTACTAAAGATCGGAGAAGAGAGTTCGGAGATAGACATATTTGATGATGACTATCTAGCGCTGATAGATAAGATCAAGCTACCAAATACTAAGATCAAGTTACTAGAAAAAATGTTGGCAAGAGCGATCGACTCTTTTAAAAAGACGAACAAATCTAAAGGAGTTGATTTTAGCAAAAAATTTAGATCATTAGTAGATCGCTATAACGAGAGGAAGGAAGACAATAAATTTAAGAGTGAAGTAATGAATGATTTCGCTGATGAGATCGTGAAGATGTATAACGATCTCAAAACAGAAATGAACTCTTTCAATGAAATGGGAATCAGTTTTGAAGAGAAAGCATTTTTTGATATTCTGAAATCATTGACTATCAAGTACAACTTTACATATCCAGATGATAAGCTCACAACATTAGCTAAAGCAGTAAAAGAAGTGGTCGATAGTATTACAAAGTATACTGATTGGTTTGATAGAGAAGATATCAAAGCGGAGCTGAGAGTTGATCTCATTATCTTATTAGATAAGCATGGCTATCCACCAGTGGATCAGGATGAAGTGTATAAAGAGATATTTGAGCAGGCAGAAAATTTTAAGAGGAATAGGTAGGGAATATTTGATTGGATTAGAATGTAACAAATAAAAAATAGATGAATTATAAAGAACTAGAAGAAAAAGTATATCAGATATTAAGTAAAGATATAGATCAACATGGAAGATATTTTAGCTTAAGAATACAATCTCATAAAAATGATCCTAATGGTAGGTTTATCGGCACGGAAAAGAGTGGATATTTTAAATTTTACTTTTGGCACATTCCTATCTATTTTGAGGGTAGTTCAGGTAATTTTCTTGACTTTGTTGTGTTTAAAAATAAATCAGGATGGTCATTTAAATTTGAAGGGTCAATACCACGTAAAGTGAATGGTGATCAGAATAATCTTTCTTTGATGTTTCTTGATGAAAATATTGATAGTCTCTTGAATGAATTTAAGAATTATAAAGTAAAGTCAACAAATAAAAAGACCAGAGCCTTTTCCATAAATGCAAAGGAGTATTACAATGATATTGATCGTTTAATTGTTGATCTCAATGTATTCACAAATCTTATAATTTTAGCAATTGATAAAAGAATAGCTTTATTTAAGAGAGAAAAGACTTCATGGGATGCAACGCGTTTCGTTAAAGCGCAATGGGATGAGATGCATGAGTTATATCATAGGCGAATAGCTAGAAACTCTGTTCAAGGTGTAGAGGATACTATTAACGTTAAAGAGATGGATTTAAATGCTTCAATAGAAAGAAGAAAATATCCACTCAATCAAATCCTATATGGTCCTCCAGGAACAGGTAAAACATACAAAACGGTTACTCTCGCACTTGACATACTGGGAGTGGATTACGATACGAAGAATAGAAAGGACACAGTAACTAAGTATCAAGAGCAAGTTGGAGTAGGGAATATTGTGTTTACCACTTTTCATCAAAGCATGTCATATGAAGATTTTGTAGAAGGAATCAAACCAGTAATGCACACTACGAAGTCTGAAGATAGCGAGAGCAAGGGAGAGATTTCATATGAAGTGAAACCTGGTATATTGATGACGATGGCAGCTAATGCAGCCTATGATAATCATATGGCTAAAAGTTCTTTAGAAGGCGCAATTTCATTTGACTTTTTCTATGATGAATATATTGCTATGCTTGAGTCAAAGATTAAGGATGGAACTCCACATGTAGTCAATACGAAACAAGGATTGCCGCTATTAATACCGAGAATAAACACTAACGATAGTATAATTACACAATACAAACATTCCGTAAGGAAGTCTAGAAGTCGACCGAAAACAAAAGATAATCTTCGGACGTTATTTTCCAAGATTCGTAATATTGATGACGTCAAAAATGTAAAAGATCTAGGTCCGCTAATTGGCACCAGAGGAGGCATGTCTGGATACTGGGCGGTGTATAATGATTTTTTACGCTATGCTAAAACAATAGACAACACAGGAATAGATACAGAAGATTTAGCATCTGATCAGTCTGAGATTGTAGCCGCCTTCAAGAGTGGAGCTTATTCTAATACTCCGTTTGATTTATCTAGCCCAAGGAAAGTACTAATCATAGATGAGATTAACAGAGGTAATGTATCTGCCATATTTGGCGAGCTCATTACGCTACTCGAAGAAGACAAACGAATAGGCGAAGAAAATCAAGTGACAAGTAGTTTGCCCAATAGCCCTCACGCATCGTTTGGTCTACCACCTAATCTTCATATAATAGGCACCATGAACACTGCGGACCGCTCTGTAGAAGCTCTCGACACTGCACTCCGAAGAAGATTTTCTTTCAGGGAAATATCGCCTAACCCAAAAGTACTAGATGGTGACGGTAGTTTGGGATTGACAACTGTCTATGGTCATAAATTATCTGAAATATTAGAAGTAATCAATAGCAGAGTAGAAGCTCTGATTGATAGAGATCATACTATTGGACATTCCTATTTTATGCATTTGGAAGAAGAGGAAGATGTCATAGACGTATTTACGGATAAGATCGTACCATTGCTCCAAGAGTATTTTTATAATGACTATAGTAAAATAGAAATGGTCTTAGGTTCTGGGTTTGTTGGAAGTGAGCGCAATAGTAATAGTGCCGTAAAATTCGCTAAGCAAGTACATGTAACAGAAGTTGATCTTCCAGAAGTTCGATATCATTTAATTACCATCGACAAACAAAATATTCAAAGTGCCCTCGATTTACTAATGAATATCGATGCTAAGTAATGCAGACGATTCAAATATTTGAGCATCAAAAGTTACCGCTTGGAGGCTACTTCAAGGAGAAGCATCGTAAAGCATTGCTCAAGCTAAATGAATTGCACTCTTTCCATTACCTCGAAGCTACCGCCAATGGTGTAGCCTTTAAAAACTATGTGGGGATCGTACAGATAGATGATCTTACAATAGAAATACTCCCTAAGATTGATAATCAAGAAAGCGATAAAGATCAGTGGAGAGATGTATTACTTGATATGCTAAAAATCACTCGCAAAGTAAAGGCGTATGATACAGAATATGCATCCGTGAAACGAAGAAATAGTAATCTATTAGAGGTCTATCTCGATATGTTTCTTAGAGAAGTAGATGGACTGCAGAAGAGAGGATTAAGTAAGCAGTATCGACTGCAGACAAGTAATATATTAGCGCTAAAAGGAAAGCTAGAGTTGGCTGGCCATATCAGTAAGAATCTAGTACACAAAGAAAGATTCTATACAACTCATCAAGTCTATGATCATCAGCATCTAATTCATCAAGTACTTAGAAAAGCAATCGAAATCGTACTGGGCTTAACGCGTAATAGCTATTTATCAGCTGCAGCTGGAAGAGTGCATATGTCATTTCCTGAGGTTGAGTGTTCTGGTGTATCATTACATACTTTTAAGAAAATTCACCTCAGTCGAAAGACAAGACATTATGAAAAAGCATTAGAATTAGCCCAAATAATTATCTCCAACTACTCTCCAAGTATACGATCAGGAGACAGCAAAATGTTAGCCTTACTTTTTAACATGAACAGTCTCTGGGAACAGTACGTATTTGAATTGCTGAAAAGAGGACAAAAGAAAGGTGGTTATGAAGTGAGTAAACCTTCAAAGCTATTGTTTGCTATAGGTGCTTATTCACTTCAGCCGGATATGTTTATTGATTTTGGAGATAAAAGAAAAGTGATAGTTGATACCAAATGGAAAATACCTTCAAAGCAAAAGGCAAGTATGGGAGATCTAAGACAGATCTATACTTATAATCATTATTGGGAAGCCAGTCGAGGAATCCTACTTTACCCAGGAACTCAGAATGATAGTGAATGGATGCTTTATGACGATGATCAAGAAAAAACAGCATTGTAAGATTGCTTTTTTGAATGTGCTTGATGAAAAAGGCGTACTTGAAAAGGATTTGAATATTACAAAGATAATTTGGGAATAAATTTTTTTATCTAATTCGTGATTCGCGATTCGCAAATCGATGCAACATCTTTCTCCCACAATTTCCTTACCTTGAAGGTTCCAAATATCCAATCCCAATATGAGTGATCAATAACACAATTAATACATCAGCATGATGCGATCATTAATATTGCTTTTTCACCTAAGCACTCTTTTATTTTATTTGATGCCGAATACGGCGTCGTCACAAGTCGATGCACTGACGCTATCGGAGGTGATTCTCAATCCTACCTTTGAACATATTGCGGTGCATGTCGCTATCACCGGAGACGAAAACCGCAACAGTACTTTAGAGATTGAATACAAACCTACAGGATCTAGTATCTATCAAATGGGAGCCTTAACGATGCGTGCTTTTCCAGAAATGCATGTCGATGGTAGCGACCTAGATATGAACTTCCATGCAGGCTCTGCAATGTACCTCATGCCGAATACTAAATATGATCTGCGACTGACTATCGATGATCCAGATGGTGGAAGCCAAGTCATCAATACCAATGCAACTACTAGAAAATTTCCGACACAAGAAGATTCTGATGATATCATATATGTAGTGCCAGGAACAAGCGGTGGAGATGGTAGTATGGCCAATCCATATCAAGGATTACAAACAGCAGTTTCGGTAGCGACTGCGGGTAATATCATCGAAGTAGCAGATGGAACCTAAGCGCCTTTTAGCTTGGACGCCAGTGGTACAGAATTGGAACCCATTGTCATCAGATCTACTAATCTTCATGGAGCGATTATCGATGGAGGTAATACAAGTACAGCAGTCATAACGATAGGCGTCTATAATGATTCTACGCGTTATGTGATTTTGGATGGATTCGATATCAGGAATGGACATTGGGGGATAGATGCGCAAAATACCCAATACCTCACAGTACAAAATAATAGGATTACAGACGTAGATTTTGGGATCTATAATCGCAGAGAAAATGGATGGGAACATGATCAGTATATCACCAATAATGAAATCATAGGCAGAACCGCTTGGCCGCAAACTAATGGTGAAATTCCGAGTGAACGCGGTGTAGATATTAGAGGCAATAGAAATGTGGTAAGCTATAATACGATTTCGGATTTTGGTGACGGTATTTCTACAGATGGATCTCCTTATCAGACTTCTTACGCATTAGATATACATCATAATGATATCAATAGAGTAGTGGATGATCTGATAGAGATAGATGGTACAGTATCTAATTCGAGAGTGTATAAAAATAGAGGATACAATGGAAGAATGGGTGTGAGTGTAGCGCCAGTTTTTGGTGGTCCAGCATATATTTTTAGAAACGAATTTTATAATCTGGAGGCTTCCGCCATCAAGATGAATCGCAAGCCTGCAGGGTTAATCATTGTTAATAATTCTATAGCGAGTTATAACAGAGGGTTAACAAGTGATAGTGGATGGCAGAATACGATCTTTAAGAATAATGCGGTGCTCAGTGGGCAGTATGTCATGGAAGAATATGGATTGGTAGCGGGTAGTGAAGATTATTGGAATTACAATGGATATAAATCGCTAAGGTCAGGTACCGCAGCTGGGCCTTGGTTTAAGTGGGATAATATACGATACAATAATATAGCCGCCTTAATCTCGAGTGGTATCACAGAAGCCCAATCCATTGGTGTTGAAATTTCTGATTTTATTGATGTTTATATACCGACTTCATATGCGACAGAAGGCATACCTTCCGATCAAGATTTTCATCTGACAGCTTCATCTGTTTTGATAGATGCTGGTGTAGCATTTGACAACATTTTAGATCTCGATGTACTCACTGGATCTCCAGATATTGGTGTATACGAGTTGGGACAATCGACACCCAATTATGGACATGATTTTAGTAATATTTGTGAACGAATCGATCTATCCAATAGAACATGGAATGGAATGCATAGTGAGGCGTGGTATCATCCTGAGAATTGGACACCTTGTGGCGTACCCACGAAGGAGACGACGGTTAGTATTCCTGGAAATTTGTTTCGGTATCCCTTTGTCAATGTTGACATAGAAGTTATGAATTTCTTTTTACTGGGTAATGGTGAGTTAAATATTATTGAAGGTGTTATGATTAAGATAGGAGAATGATTTTTGGGGTTTGAATTGAGATCTCGTATATTCAAAAAAAGGATCTTTATGTTGAAGTAAATATTTAAAAAATGTGAAATCCTTCACAATCCATAGATGTTTCAGAGCTTAACAAGGGAATTACTTCTTGATGATAACGCAATCAAATGATATGAAACAGTATATTGGTTTCACGAAAATTTAAATAGTTTGATATTTCTTGATAATAGCAGTCCCTACATAGAAGTATGTAGCTGAAAAAAAGTGTTATGATTTATTGATAGTAAGTGTTAGGTTGGTGTAATATATAATTCTTACTCTTCTTCATCTTTATTATTTAAATCAGAATAATCGTAGTCATAATCATCTTGTTCAAGCCAATGATTTTTATGTCTATACTTTGCTTTCTTTTTGGGTACTCTACCTTTGCGGATGTTAGTTTTTTGATCATCCGCTGAATCGTTTTGGTCTTTCTTTGTGGATTTTTTAGGTTTCATTTTATAATTATTTCTGAGTATCAGTTCTCGCTTTGATTGGGCGCATACTGGCAAGAAGTATTTTTAAAGTTGGATCGGATCGTTAGGCCTACATATAAGTTAAAGTCGCTTAATCATCGTCATCCTCTTCACCAGTACCAAGATCGTTGTCACTATTGCTATTAAGCGCATTCAAGAAGTCTTCATCTTCATGTTTGTCTTCATATTTGGTCTTAGCACTTTTCTTTAGATTACCATCTTCATCGTAGTCATCGTCATCTTCGATGATGGCTTCTGCTTTGGCTTCACTCATCCGTATGAGATAATGATAATCTTCAGTTTCAAAGGGTAGGCCTTTTCGGATTTCACCCTCTCTATTGGTAAAGGATACGAGGTGTTTGGTAAATCCCATAGGATAGACTAACTTAATTTGCTCCACTACGTCTTCTGTTAATTTATCGTAGTCTTTGATGATTTTTGGTTTTGCCATGATTAATTATTGCGATTCTGAGAAGTATAATTGATGTAATGACTTGTACTTATTTTCTAAATAATAAAGATTTCTTGTAACCAGAATTCATAGTATAGCATAGTGCGATGATATCATTGTACGTCAATGATAAATGCCTATATGATCTTTGAAATAAATTGAAAATAAAAGAAACCACCAGAGCGGTAGTCTTATAGAAAGATTTTGGGTGACAGAGGTACTCGCCACTAAGCATTATTTCTATGTTCGTTTTCATTTTGATTGCGGAACCACACTCCACTATGTTTCTGTTGAAAAATATATTAGGTAAATGTGAGTCAAAAAAATGAAATGTGCAATAGTTGGAATAATATTTTTACAATAATAATCAGTTATGTTTTGGCGACTAATATTATTAGGCGATTCTTCTTCCAAGGACTTGAGATGTGATATCAGTATTGAATAATGATTCGTTTTAAAGTGTTTTATGAGTAGTGAATGGTATGAGTCAGTATTTATGATAGATTATTGTATGGATTAAGCCCTGTTTCAGAATGAGAATAAGGAATTTAATAAATGCCCAAATCCAATTCTGAAAATTTGATAAAGTAGATATGTAGTAAGTAGTACAATTAGTATGTGATAGTATAAGTACTTTTGGTGCAAACAGAAGTTAGCTCATATGTTCTTCAAAAAGAAACCTAAATATCATGCGCCACAAGTCACAGATGAGACTTTTAATGATTTGATCGAAACAGATAAAGGGATATTAATCGATTTCTATGCGAGTTGGTGTGGTCCCTGTAAGATACTAGGACCGATTATAGATGAACTCGCTGAAGAAAATGAAGGAAGAGTACACATCGTCAAAGTGAATACAGAGACCAATCCCAAATTGTCTCAATTCTTTAAAATTAAAAGTATTCCAACCATCGCATTTCTCAAGGATAAGAAACTAATAGAGATTCGAAATGGCATGATACCTAAACCTAATCTTCAAGAAATGATAGAGGATTTAATTGCTTATGAATTCCCGCCGGACGAAGAAGAGTAATTGAGGCTTTAAATCTTTTCAATAGTTAATGCGCCTGAAGGACATTTTTTCACCTGTTCGATGATGCGCTCTTTACTCGCATGATCAGTGTTGATCCAGGGGCGCTCTTTAGGTTTAAATACTTCTGAGAGTTGTCTTGCACAAAAGCCAGCGTGCGTACATTTTTCAGCATCCCACACTACGGCGATATCTTCCTTATTGTATTTTTTGATCATAATTAATATTTTGAATGATGTCCACTTACAAGATATAAATAATTTTATGATTCAATATCTGGCTAAGAATATAAGGAGCAGCATACTCGTTTCTTCTTACTGGTGATCAAGCATTAAACCTTATGCTACTGTAGGCGTTTATGATGCGTCAGGATTAAAAGCTGATAACATAATAATATACAAAATGGATTATACCAAATATTTAAGTGTGGCATTCGCATTTTTACTAAGCATTGGATTAGCTAATTATCAATTTAATGCTTACGATGTAGATGATGATTATAATATTCAGTTTAAAACTGGAAAAGCTGAAGGAACTTTTCAAGGCCTTACTGGGATCGTAAAGTTTGATCGGACCGATCTGATGCGATCAATGATGGATGTAAGTGTAGATGTAAATACTATACAGACAGGCAATACCAAAAAAGATGATCATGCCAAAGGCAAAAAATGGTTTGATGCTGATACTTATCCGACCATGAGTTTTGTATCTCGAAGTATTGAAAAGAAGGGTACAGGATACATTGCTCAAGGCGAACTTACCGTCAAAGGTGTGACACGCGCGATAGCCATCTCATTTACTAATGAGCTAATTAACAGTCAGAGTTACTTGCAAGGAAGATTTAGAATTAATCGTAAAGATTTTGGAATTAAAGGAAATTTCTTTGGCTTTACAGTCGGTAAGAATGTCGATGTAGTCCTTAAAGTACCTGCCAATTATAATAAATAGTACAACAATTTACTTAGTAATTCTGCTACCATTGAAATACTTTATTTCTTTGTAGCTAATCATACAAACATGAATATAGAACAAATATATACAGGCTGCCTATCTCAAGGTGCCTACTATATCGAGAGTCAGGGTGAGGTAGCGATCATCGATCCCTTGAGAGAAGTCCAAACCTATTTGGATAGGGTAGAAAGAGACGGCGCACAAGTGAAGTATATATTCGAAACGCATTTTCATGCTGATTTTGTGAGTGGTCATGTAACGCTTTCGCAAAGGACAGGAGCGCCTATCATATATGGTCCGTCAGCGAAGACTAATTTTCCTTCAGTGATTGCTAAAGATGGTCAAGAATTTAAACTAGGGAATATTACCATTATTGCATTACATACACCAGGGCATACTTTGGAGAGTACTACCTACTTACTCAAAGATGAGCAGGGAAAAGATCATGCGATTTTTACTGGCGATACTCTATTTTTAGGTGATGTAGGTCGTCCTGATTTGGCTCAAAAAATGGGTGATTTGACTACTGAGGATTTGGCCGGATATCTTTATGATAGCCTAAGAAACAAAATTATGCCATTGGCGGATGATGTTATTGTATATCCTGCTCATGGTGCTGGGTCTGCTTGTGGGAAGAATATGATGAAGGAGACTGTAGATACTTTGGGCAATCAAAAAAAGATGAACTATGCTTTGAGAGCGGATATGGCTAAGGAAGAATTTATCAAAGAATTGACCGATGGTTTGGCTGCGCCACCTGCCTATTTCCCATTGAATGTCCGACTGAATAAGGAAGGATATCAAGATATAGAAAAGGTAATTGCCAAAGGGCTGCATGCATTTAGTCCAGATGAATTTGAAGCAGCTGCTAATCATTCTGATGCTGTAGTATTAGATGTGAGACATCAAAGTGCATTCATAGAATCTCATATTCCTAGATCTATATTTATTGGTCTAAATGGAAGCTTTGCGCCTTGGGTAGGTGCCCTCATTAAAGATGTTAATCAACCCTTACTACTAGTCGTGGATCCGGAGAAAGTTGAAGAGGCTATCACTAGACTTTCTCGTGTTGGATTTGACAATGTATTAGGTTATTTAGCAAATGGGATTGAGGCTTGGAAATCAGCCCAAAAAGAATGCGATACGCTTGCCTCGATTGAGGCTGTGGATTTTGAAAAAGCATTAAGCAGTAATAAAGAAGCAAAGGTCGTGGATGTAAGGAAGCCATCGGAATTTGGTGCCCAGCATATACTTTCTGCGGATAATTTTCCTTTATCTGAGATCAATGAGCATTTAGCACAAATGCCTTTGGATGAAGAGGTTTATATCCATTGTGCTGGAGGCTATAGATCGGTAATCGCATGTTCTATACTGAAGTCTAGAGGCATTCATAACCTTGTAGATATAAAAGGCGGATTCAAAGCAATCAAAGAAACAGAAATCCCTTTACTTGGAGTTGCTTGTTCTAATTAATGACAATTAAATATTTGCTTTCTTAAGGTCTAGCTTTAAAGATGATATTAAGCACGATTAACTAACAGAGTGTAATTTCGACGGCTTTTAGATAATAGGATTTAGAACTGATCCAAAAGAAGCTTATATGAAAATTAATTTTATAAAAATAGACAAATTAGGCTCGTTCTACCTCTTCTTCTATATATTGCCGTTTGCATTTATATAAAAAATCGACAAGGGTTATGGACAATAGATTAATCACGAAAGAATTTGAAAATCAGGTAAAGAATAAGTTTAATCTGTATAATAGTCTTTTCCTAAATCTACCTTACCCCAATGTTAGCAATATTGGAATACTAATCCCTCTATTGCACAATGTATGTAAGCAAGGATTAGAAGCAGGTAAAGATCCTCTAGAAACTCTAGACTCTTTTTTTAGCGCTCATACAAATATTCAATCTGAGAAGGAGAAGTTGGATTTTATGTTTAGAGTGATTCAGTATGTCGAACGTCAAGTGGTATTATATGATAGTGTAGAAGATGCTGCATTTTCTCAGCTGGCAACTCTAAATAATCATTTATCACTGAAGGATTATATCCACATATCTAAAAATAAAGACAATGCGTCTGCCATGATGGATAAACTGTCTAACTTCAGTACAAGGATTGTGTTTACAGCACATCCTACTCAATTCTATCCACCTTCAGTATTAGATATAATTGCAAAATTGAAGTTGCTTATATTGGATAATGAGATTAATGAAGTAGATGTAGTATTACGGCAGTTAGGGCTTACATCATTGATAAATTCTGAGAAGCCTACGCCTTTTGAAGAAGCCAAAAACATTATTTACTTTTTAAGAAATGTGTATTACGAAGCAGTTACTGATTTATATGCCAGTTTAAAAAATAGTATTGGCGCGGCTGATTTTGAGAATACAGACATTCTGAAGTTTGGATTTTGGCCAGGGGGAGATCGTGATGGCAATCCTTTTGTGACTGCCGATATCACTATGCAAGTAGCTGATGAACTAAGGATGACTTTGATGAAATGCTATTATGGAGATATTAAGAATTTATCTTCTAAGTTAACATTCAGAGGCGTCGAAAGAAAATTAGAACAACTCAGAGAAGGGCTTTATGTGACTATGTTTGATCGTACTAAAACCATCTCATACGAAGATATTCTCAATCCATTGAACGAAATTAAAGACATACTAGTCAAACAATACAGTGGGTTATACTTGGAAGATTTAGAGCGAGTAATTGATAAAGTAAAAATATTCAAAACGCATTTTGCCACTTTGGATATTAGACAAAATCATAGTGTCCACTTAGATACTGTAGAGGCCATCTTAAAAAATCAAGGTGTAGTAAATAATAGTATCGAGGAGCTGAGTAGGGAAGACTTAATAGCTGGGCTACTTAGAAAAGATATCGAAGTGCATGCTGATGGTTATCCTGATGGAATTATAAAAGACACGATACAATCTATTCAACAATTAAAACTCATCCAATCGCGAAATGGTGAGGATGGTTGCAATCGATACATCATTAGTAACTCAGAAGATATATTTTCGGTGCTATTTGTGCAAGCGCTACTTTGCTGGTGTGGCTATGGAGAAGAAGATATTCCAATTGATATCGTACCCTTATTCGAATCGATGGATGGTATGACTAATTCTGAAGAGATCATGCAAGAATTATATGATATTGATCCATACCGTACCCATGTACGAAAGCGAAATGATGTGCAAACGGTGATGCTTGGATTTTCTGATGGCACCAAAGATGGAGGATATCTACAAGCCAACTGGTCTATCTTCCAGACTAAAGAAAATCTTTCTAAGGTCTGCGATAATAATGGTATAAAAGTAATTTTCTTCGACGGTCGTGGTGGTCCACCCGCAAGAGGTGGCGGAAAGTCGCACAGATTCTATGCTTCCCAGACAGAAAAAATTGCCAATCATGGTATCCAATTAACGATACAAGGGCAAACGATTACGAGTATATATGGCACTAAAGAACAGTTTAGATATAATTGTGAGCAATTACTTACTGCAGGTCTATCGCAAAGTGTATCTGAAAATAAGATTGTTATTTCTGAAGAGAATAGAGCTTTGATTACAAGATTAGCAGCTGTAAGTTTTGATAAATATACCGCGCTTAAGAATCATGATATGTTTATTTCTTATCTGGAAGATCGCAGTACATTAAAATATTATAGTAAGGCCAATATAGGAAGTAGGCCAGCGAAAAGAGGTGGTAAGAAAAAATTGGAGTTGGATGATCTTAGGGCTATCTCCTTTGTGGGATCTTGGAGTCAGCTGAAGCAAAATGTTCCTGGCTATTTTGGAGTAGGCACGGCGTTGAAAGCTCTAGTGGATGAAGGTAAGTTGGATCAATTGAAAAGATTATTTTCCGATGTTCCATTTTTTAAAGCGCTCATTTTGAATAGTATGATGTCGCTCTCAAAATGCTATTTCGAATTGACTGCTTACATCGCCAAAGATGAAAGCTATAAAGCCTTTTGGAATATTCTACTTGACGAATATGAATTATCTAAGAAGATGACTTTGCTAATATCTGGATACGATTTCTTAATGGAAGAAGAACCAGTATCAAGAAGTTCTATTGCAATTAGAGAAGATATTGTACTCCCATTACTAGTGATACAACAATGCGCTTTGCAGAAAATAAAGCAAGGATCAGAATTAAGTTCGACATATGAGAAAATTGTAGAACGGTCTCTTTACGGTAACATCAATGCCAGTAGAAATTCTGCGTAGCATCTTGCAAAGTGAGGGCTTTTATGTCTCGTAAACTAAGTATATTGTTTTGAAGCGAAAGTAAGCCTCGTAAGATTATGACCAAAGACTAAAATTCCACATTCATAAAGTCCTCTATCACATACGATTCATTAGATAGAAAAAATGATAATTGGCCTCTAGTAAATCTTCTGATTTGTCCAGTAGCTAATACTTCAATGTAGATGTGTCTTCTTACTTTTCCTAATAATGAGATCTTCTGAGTTATAGTAGTCATGATATATAATTTTTGAATAATTCTGACAGCAAACCTTGATGGATGCTATCATATTATAAAAATATATCATATATCGAGCCAAACTTTTAACCTTCAGCGAATATGCTATTCGACCAGTAATCTTTTGCAGACTTCATTACTCAGGGTTATCGCTTTGTGATCGCCATAATTCAAAACCATAGTTTTATCAAAGGCCTCTATTTTCATGATCGTAAATACGGTTCCCAGCCTAATATTTTTTTCATTTAATAAAGTCAGAAGTGCTACCGAGCTATCACCGACGGCGCGCAATGTCACTTTAGCGCCTACTCCAAAAGATGAAAGTATTGCATACGTTTTTCTGTTATACTTGCCGTGCTTATCTGGAATAGGTGAGCCGTGAGGATCTGTGGTAGGGTAGCCGAGTATTTCATCCATGCGATCAAAGAGACCTTCGGTTTTCAGATGCTCCATTTCTTCTGCGATTTGATGTACTTCTTCCCATCCAAACCCCATGATTTGAACCAAAAACATCTCCGTCAATCTATGTTTGCGAATAATCAATGCGGCGGCCTTCTCGCCAGATGGAGTTAAGCTTAAGGGTCTGTATTTTTCGTAATTGATCCAGCCTTTGTCTGATAGCTTTTTGACCATATTATTTACAGTGGGTTTGCTTACTGCCATGGCTTTCCCTAATGCAGTAATGGTAACCTCCTCATGGTTGATCTTGAGAAAATATATAGCTTTCAGGTAATTTTCTTTAGTCTGTGTAGGCATTTATATACAGTGATGAGAACCAAAGGTATAAAAGAGTGGTTAAATTATTTGTTATATACTACCTAACAATATATTTTTGTATTGTCAAATAACCGAAAATGAAGACTTGCTACTTTTTATTATTATCGTTCTTGCTGATTGCCTTCGGTGCTAGAGCTCAGTATAATATAGTAGGGCAGGTATTCTCCGATGAAGGTCCAATAGAATTTGCCTCAGTGGTCATAGATGCTAAGATTCTCGTCCAGACAGATGAAGAAGGGAATTTTATATTTGAGAATATAGCTATCGGACAGCATGATATAGAAGTAAGTTATTTGGGTTATACCACTATCAAAAAAGCTATAGAAGTACCTGCAACTCATGATGACGAACTGAGATTTGAGTTGAAGCGTGATATGATGTTGTTTGATGATATAGTAGTTACAGGTACGAAGACTTTCAAGAGAAAGACTCAATCAGCGGTAATTGTGAATGTAGTCGATAGCAAAACTTTGGAGAATGTCCAAGCATGTAATTTATCTGAAAGTCTCAAATTCCAACCAGGACTAAGAGTAGAAACAGATTGCCAAACCTGTAATTATACTCAATTGCGGATGAACGGATTAGCGGGAGGATATTCACAAATACTGATCAATGGCAGACCTATCTTTAGTCCACTTACTGGATTATATGGCCTGGAGCAAATCCCTGTAAATATGATCGATAAAATAGAAGTGATACGTGGCGGAGGATCTTCTCTGTATGGATCTAGTGCTATCGGCGGTACGGTCAATGTAATGACTAAAATTCCCTCCAGAAATAGTTACTCGATCAATACCTTATATCAGAATATTAATGGTGGGGCTAATGATTTTATGTTGAATGGCAATAGCACATTAGTCAGTAAAGACAAAAAGAATGGAATCTCTTTTTTTGTGAATAGGAGAGAGCGAAATGCCTATGACCATAATGAAGATAATTTTTCTGAGATACCAGAAATTAAAAATACTTCTCTAGGGGCCAATATATTTTTTCTTCTTGCTGATAATCAAAAATTAGAATTAAACCTCTCTTATCTCAATGAATATAGGTATGGAGGCGAAATAGTGGAGAAGCCTGCGCATCTTGCTTTACAATCAGAAGAAAGAACGCATAATGTCTGGATGGGAAGTGCAGATTATCAGATCAATTTTAATGATGATAAAACGAACTTGATTACTTATGCCGCTTGGCAACTTACAGATCGTGATCATTATACTGGAATCGTACCTGATGAAGAGGATGTGGATGCATATGCTAATCATATAGCGAACCCGCCTTACGGTACATCATTAACCAGAACTTGGCAAGGTGGAGTACAGTTTAATCACAATTTGCAATCATTTATTGGAAGCTCAAATGTGATCACCTTAGGTAGTGAATATTTGGTAGATGATACATTTGATGAAATAGCTGCTTACAGTTATTTGATAGATCAGCAAACCATAGATTTTGGTGTGTTTGCGCAAAGCGATTGGGAGGTCTTACC
Source organism: uncultured Saprospiraceae bacterium (assembly GCA_937927575.1). Classification (GTDB taxonomy): domain Bacteria; phylum Bacteroidota; class Bacteroidia; order Chitinophagales; family Saprospiraceae; genus UBA1994. The sequence goes on from CALBEE010000055.1 coordinate 20,078, forward strand.
TTCATTAAATTTGCTTTCAGGTGTAAGGTTAGATCGACATAATCTTGTGGAAAGATGGGTGGCTAATCCTAGGGTATCATTACTATATAAGTATAAAGATAATACGCAAATCAGGGCCAGTTTTGGGACTGGATTCAGAGCGCCTCAAGCTTTTGATACGGATCTTCATATTGCATTTGCCGGTGGTGGTATATCTAGAGTTTTGCTTTCGGATGACTTACGAGAAGAAACTTCCAAAAGTTATAGTACCTCGATTAATTATGATAAACCTACTGAGTATTGGGTTACTGGATTTACTGTTGAAGGATTTTATACACAGCTCAATGACGCATTTACTTTAGTGCCCGTAGGTGAAGATCAATTTGGAGAAGTATTCGAAAAGCGCAATGACCAAAGTGCCACCGTCAAAGGAACTACTTTAGAATTTAGAGCGAACTATAATCGAAAGATACAATTGGAAACTGGTTTTACTTTCCAGTCGAGCCAATTTGAAAATACAGTGCAATATATAGACGAAGTGGAAGGTATCAGTGATTTTATTAGGACACCAGAGCTTTATGGTTTTGCAAATTTATCTTTCACGCCGAAGTCTCGCTGGAATGCTAATGTTAATTATGTCTATACAGGAAGTATGATTGTTCCGCATTTTGGTGGTGCGCCCAATCAATTGGTAGATGAAATTATTTCTACTCCATCTTTTTCTGAGTTAAGTATAAAATTAGCCTACCAATTACCAACATCATTTGGAGGAGATTTAGAATTATACGGCGGTGCGAAAAATGTATTGAATAGCTACCAATCTATTTTCGATATAGGTAAAAATAGAGATAGTAATTTTGTTTATGGTCCAGCACAGCCACGCTCTATTTTTGTAGGAGTGAAGTATTTTGTGAATTGATCAATTATTGTAATGCCACATGACTAAATATCAATCTTGCCCTTGTAATCGAAGCATCAGCTATAAGGAATGTTGCGAAGTATTTCATAAAATGGTCGAATTGCCACAGACGGCGGAGCAACTCATGAGATCACGATATAGTGCTTATGCGCTTAAGTTAGTGGACTATCTAGTATCTACAACTCACAAGGATAAACTGAAGTCGAGCTATCGTAGAAATTTGATGACAACGATTCATGATATAGATTGGACTGATTTGGAAGTCATAAAAACAACTGCAGGCGGTCTCAAAGATAAGTCAGGTAAGGTAAGATTCAGAGCGAGTTATATTGAAAATGGATCAGAGGGTATGATGGAAGAGTATTCTCGATTTAAGAGGGTAGCAGGTCGCTGGTATTATTACGATGGTAAAGGATAAAACTCGAAGGTTTGATTTTTTTTTATTTCAAAATGCTTCTGTTAAAAGGAATCATATTGCATACTTTCGTACCTCAAATAGAAAAAATAATCAATTTATGAAGAAGTATTTATTCTTATCCCTATTATTAGTAGGTGCGTTTATGTCATGTTCGGATGATGATATGAATGAAGAAATGGAAATGGAAGAAGAAATGAATCAGTCCGTTAATATTACTGGGCAGTTAGTAGGCACTTATACAGGCACTAATACATTCGGAGAAGGTGGATCTTTCATTACAGAAAGCGGCCGCAATGCTACAATCACAATGGTTTCAGATTCTGTAATTAGTTTGAATATCGTTTCTCTCTTTGGAGATAATGCGGTGGCAGAAGGAAAATTAAGCAGTGAAACTGAATTTACGGTTGAAGGTGCTAGCGTTTTAGGTCTAATGCCTTATGGAGGCACAGGAGTATTAAGCGGAGATTCTTTGAGTATTTCTTTAGTAAATGGTAGTGAGTTTTATACCTATGAAGGGTCCAAGTAATCTAAAAATTACGATTAAACTATTAAAAGAGAGAAGGCGTTTGGTCTTCTCTTTTTTTATTCCATCCCACTAGGTATCCCATACATGTGTACGATATCAAGATAGGGCGATCTTGAGATTCCTCCTGGGTTAAGTCCGGGTTGTCCTTCAGGTATTTCTTGATTTAAGTCTTTGTAATAATCCGTCCATATACCAAAAGTCTTTCTCGTATCTGGATCTACAAAAGTCATAGGATAGAGTTTGAAGATGGCTCTTCCTCCATTAGCTTCTTTATATGCATCATGAACTAACTCAGAGCAGTAGTAAGTATCATTATTGACATCAAAAATATGATCATAGCTTTTGCCAAGTAGAGTTTTAGCATGTTTTACTGCGCGAGGAATTAAAGATTTGTATTCTTCTTTTACACGTCCGACGATTACTTTCGAATTTCCATTTGTGTCAAAAGATCTATTTAAAAAAGTGTCAATTGTGGTAATCACTACGCCATCTGTAGTGGCTTCTATGACTTTTAAGATATTATCTTCTTCGCATATCACCATACCTACATGCGATAAGTTAGCCCCTTGATAGCCTTCAGTCACTTTTTCTATAGCATCACAAAAAGGTCCACAGTCACTATCTTGAAAAAGTAAATCTCCTTCTTGCAAGCTAAACGAGGAAGTGATTATCTGTAATATGTAGAATATAATTGTATACGATAACATAAGTCTAAGTTGTACTGGCAAAAGTACTATTTGTAGATGTTAAAAAGGTAAATTTGCCTAATTCTATATTCATTGCTGTCATTGATCCTATGGTATGAGCTGTGTCACTATCGATAATGTCATGATCTCGATTGGATTACGTCCTTTAGGCTTATTCCCTTGACTTTACTTTCAAGCCATGATAGCATGTCGAGATGTACCAAAGCGCGATTGGCATATTTATCTTTCGTAACCTTGGTAAAGATGCGATGGTATTTTTTGAAGATTTCTTTATGATCCGAAGGTCCTTTTGATTTCAAGTTGTGAAATAAATTAAGGGTTTCGACAGAGAAGCTATTGATGCTCTTTTTTCGATTGAAATACGATGAGTAAGTCTGTAGAAGATAGTCAAGTATATTTATATTGTCTAGCTCGTAATGACAAATGAGTTGTAACAGTCTCGCATAATTTTGCAAATCTTCTCTTAATTTTTTGAGTTCATTATTAATTATTTTGTTGAGATAGATAATGGATTTAGCTGCATTTCCATCACCTAAATATATCCAAGCAAATTTGAAATAAAGTACTAAGATTCTGTGGTCATCAAGCTTATAGTCATATTTTTTGATTCTTCTCATTGATCTAGGGATATGAAGATCAGCCAATTGAAAATTACCGCTCAGAATAATATTGTCTAGCCGTGCTGTATGTACGTATAGAAAGGAGATGATTTGAGAATTAGTGTTGAATGTGCCGTAAGTCTCTTTTCTGAATCTCTCAATTTTTTGTAGGTAAGTCGAGTGTGTCTCAAAATCTCTCATATGAATAGCTGTTGTCAATACATAGTGAATGCCACGCATATACAAATCTTTATCTCGAATAATCATTAAGGGATTTTCGTCCAAAAGATTTACCCACTCAATGGCATGCTTCATGCATGATTTGAAATCTAAGAGAATATAGTAATACCAAACTCTGGACTGAACATAGAATATACGTTCTACAAGGCCAAGATTGCGAAGGTTTATAGAGGCAAGCTGTTCTTGATAATAGGATTTTATTTCTCTAGTCTCTTCGATGTTTTTGACATGACCATTTTCCAGATACTTTGCATGCATTTTGATCCTAAGGTTGCTTAAGCGAACTAAGTGAATCGCATTGTTTTGGATGTTTTCACTTTCTTCTATTAGGCTATTGGCCTTACTGCTACCGCTTCTAGTGATATGTCTACCTTCGATCTTTTTTTCAAATTCGATAATGGTTAATTGCATGTAGATGAGATGATGCTTGTCCGCTAATGCTCTAGCTTTGCTTAATATTTTTAGGGCTTGAAGATATAGCCCTTTTCCATATAGGATGTATGCGAAGTCAAGGTACTCTCTTACTTTAAAATTGGCTCTCTTCTCTTTATGGATTAATCTTAGGCTTGCAATTACTTGGGAATATAAGTGCCGTTTTAGATTTGAGAATTTGCTTTTAGAAATTCCATTTAGGCCATTGATAAGTTTAATTTCATCCAGTTCCTTTTGCTTTTCAAATAGATCAAACAACTGCAGGAAAAGTAAGTTTTCATTGTCTTGAATTCTTTTAGCATAAAACCTAAAGTTCCGTTTTTCTACAGTAGTCAAAGATTTTATAAGATTAAATACATGCTCAGAGTGTGATATAGGCATAACAAAATTATTTATGTTAACTATCTGTAAATCAATAATATATTAATACAATAGAATGTGTAAGACATAACAAAATTAGTATAAAGTATCCATATTTCTTTACGATTCAACACTATCATTGTTTAATATTTATAAAAAGGATCAAGATGAAAAAAGTCGAAGCGATAGTTAGGGCCTCGAAATTCGAAGAAGTAAAACAAGCGCTTGCATTGAAGGAGATTTACTTCTTTACTTTTTATGAAGTGAAAGGGTACGGTCATGAAAAAGGCGAAAGCAGATCTTACAGGGGTACCATTTACGATGTAGGATACATAGCTCGAATTAAGATAGAATTGTTGATTAGTGAAGAGTTTGTACAGACTGCTTTAAAGACGATAGAAACGGCGGCTTTTACTGGCGAAAAGGGAGATGGTATTATATACGTCACTAATCTGATTAATACCCTGAATATTCGCACTAGTAAGACAGGGAGTGATGCCATTAATTTTTAATAACGCAGTAAACGAAAGAGTATAATGAGCGAAACACTGAGCGTTGCCCAACAGGCCCTTGACACTGCGAATGAAGCAAAATTTATTGCCAATAACTTATGGATGTTGATGGCTACTGTGCTTGTCTTCATTATGCATTTAGGCTTTGCTACTTTGGAATCTGGATTTGTGCGTCGAAAGAATGTTGTGAATATTCTATTTAAGAACATCATGATCGTTTCGATTGGCTTACTCTCATATTATACGATAGGCTTTGGGCTAATGTATCCTGGTGTCGAAGGAGGCTTTTTGGAGTTTGCAGGTTTTGGTTTAAATAATCCTGAAGGAACATTAGGCTTAATAGAATACGCCGACGGAAATTATACTTATTATACCGATTTTATATTTCAAGCGATGTTTGCGGCTACATGTTGTACAATAGTATCCGGAGCTGTCGCCGAAAGAGCAAAACTCTTACCATTTTTGCTCTTTTGCGTTCTTTTTGTTTCTCTGGCTTATCCTATCTCAGGATATTGGAAGTGGGGACAAGGTTGGTTGGATGCAAGAGGATTTTATGATTTCGCCGGTTCTACTTTGGTGCATTCCGTTGGGGGTTGGGGCGCACTCGCTGGAGCACTATTGGTAGGGCCCAGATTAGGAAAGTACACAGATAAAGGATTAAAACCTATCCCTGGACATAATATGCCTTTGGCTACTGTGGGAGTATTCTTATTATGGTTTGGATGGTTTGGTTTTAACGGAGGCTCTGTATTATCTGGTGATCCAGGCATGGTATCCTTAGTATTTATCACTACCTCCATGGCAGCAGCAGCTGGCTGTATCGGTGCATTTATCATATCGAAGTTAGTATATCGTTCATATGATTTGGGAATGGCTTTGAATGGAATACTTGGAGGCTTAGTGGGTATCACTGCCAGTGCTGATGGTGTAAGCATACCAAGTGCCCTTATAATAGGATTTATTGCTGGTGGAATTATTCCATTATCTATTGGGTTTTTTGATCGCATTAAAATTGATGACCCAGTAGGAGCTACTTCAGTGCATTTGGTTTGTGGAATTTGGGGGACAATCGCCGTAGCTATTTTTGGCAACTATGATGAAGGAGTAGGAACGCTAGGTGTACAGCTATTGGGTATTGCTGTTGTGGGTGTTTTTACATTCACCTTTGCATTCATCATCTTTTTCATTCTAAAGAAAACGATAGGAATAAGAGTCGATAAAAAAGAAGAAATAAAAGGTTTGGATATTGGCGAACATCAAGCCACTGCATATTCCTAAAAACCAAAGATAAACAGGATGTCTGTTATGAAAAATAAACATCTAAAATGTAGAATTAATTTATGACTTTATAAGTATACCGACGGTGATGTTGGCTTATAATATCCCTCAAAATAAATAGTATACTAATGGATGATATAAGCGATCAGCAAAGATTAGGGATGTATACTCCAGAGTTGGAAAAAGATTCATGTGGAGTAGGTCTTGTATGTGATTTGAAAGCCAAACCGACAAGATATATAGTTGATTCCGCTTTAACAATACTAGAAAACATGGAGCACAGAGGTGCTTATGGAGCAGAAAAAAATACTGGTGATGGTGCAGGAATATTAGTCCAAATACCTCACGAGTTTTTCAGATCTTTTTCAATAGCTTTTTCTAAGAACATGCCTGACCAAGGAA
>CALBEE010000056.1 GCA_937927575.1 uncultured Saprospiraceae bacterium
AAGGTAAAGAAATTGTCCCCCCTTCCCTATTATCTCATATCGAGGAATATTATATAATTCTCTAACTTCATCATGTCTAACAATTGCATGGATTCCTGTACGTTGTTTTTTTTTTAATTGCTTCTCTCCACCTTACTGGATCTTTATCGATTGAAATATTTAGCATTTGACAAAATAAATGACAAATGACTCACATACTAATTTACTTCAGTAATCTCAAAACGCTTATACAAAATCAGCCCCTTCCCAATCTTGAATGTACCAACACAAATATAACTGATATAGAGTTCCATAAAATAATCTGCTTCTGATATCCAATTTAATTTCCAAAATTATCATCTTAAATTATTCTAGTCCTAAATAACCTAAATATGAGGTAACTGAATTATATTTGGTTATATATGAGATCATTACCAATAATTCTATCACTTACAGTTTTTATAGCCTCCTGTAGTAACCGAAATGAAGCCAGCAATCAAAACATCGGAAAGGAAACTGCATCTTTGACTTTGGATCAGCTCTCCTCTTCTATGATGCTACATCTTCAAAATCACATTCCAGACTCCCTAAAAATTCCTAGATCTGTAGAAGCAGACGGAAGCCTTATCTTAACGCCATCACAAGATTGGACTAGTGGATTTTTTCCCGGAACCCTCTGGCAATTATACAGCCATAGTAAGAAAGATTTATTAAAGGATGCTGCTGAAGATTGGACCGCATTTATAGAAAAAGAGAAATGGGATGATCATACTCATGACTTAGGATTCAAACTCTATTGCAGTTTTGGCAAAGGATATAATGCCACCGATAATGAGAAGTATAAAGATATTGTGATCCAAGCCTCTAAGACTTTGATTCAAAGATATAATGAAACTGTAGGATCAATACGGTCTTGGGATTTTAATGCAGATATCTGGGAGTTCCCTGTAATCATTGATAATATGATGAATCTAGATATGCTTTTCGAAACCACCAGACTCACTGGAGACTCTACGTATCACCAAATCGCATATCAACATGCTACCACCACTCTAAATAACCATTTTAGGCCTGACCATAGCTCCTATCATGTAGTCGTATACGACACCCTTTCCGGTCAAGTAATTAAAAAAGTAACCCATCAGGGCTATAATGCAGAGTCAGCTTGGACTCGCGGACAAGCCTGGGGACTATATGGATTTACAATGGCTTACCGATGGACTAAAGACGTAGCCTTCTTAGAAAAAGCTAAGTCAATTGCTCAATATTTTATAAATCATCCCAATCTACCCAATGATAACATTCCATACTGGGATTTTGATGCACCAAATATACCTAATGAACCCAGAGATGTTTCCGCTGCAACTGTTGCCGCATCTGCCTTATTGGAATTAGCCTCTTATGATTTAGACAATAACGCTACATATATCGAATGGGTAGATCAAGTACTAGAATCATTAAGTAGTGAAAAGTATATCACAACAATTTCCCCTTTTTTACTCGATCATAGTACTGGTAGTATTCCTGGACAATTTGAAATAGATGTTCCTATCGTATATGCTGATTACTATTACGTAGAGGCTCTTATCAGACGAAAAAATATATAGTACTTAATATCCTTGATAAAATGCGCGAACTAAAAAATATATTCTTTCTGCTCTTAATTTGTTTTGGGCTCAGTGCTTTTAATAATGCTCGTACCAACACTTTACAAGAGAGAATCATTTTGAATATTAATGATGACTGGAAGTATCTTGAAGAAAGCATTAAAGACATCAACGACCTAAAAAACGAGAGTAACTGGAAAGCGATTAACTTACCACACACTTGGAACCAATGGGATGTCATGGATCCTGCTCCGGGCTATAGAAGGGATGCAAGCTGGTATCAAAAAACTTTCGTGATAGACGACTATCAAAATGCGTTGTATAAGATCTACTTTGAAGGCGCTAATATCACTTCTGATCTTTATGTAAATGGACATCCTGTAGGACAGCACATAGGAGGTTATATAGGCTTCGAATATGATATTAGTCAATGGCTAATTAGAGGAGAAGAAAATACAATTTCTGTTAGAGTTGATAATAGTTACAATCGAGACATAATTCCTTCTCAAAAAGCCGACTTCTTTATTTATGGCGGTATTACTCGAGATGTATGGTTAAAAATTGTTCCAGAAATTAATATAACTCAGGTACACATCACTACTGATTCCATCAGCAAAAACGAAGCATTTACAAGTCTAAAAATTGATATTGAAAACTCAAATCAATTGACCAATGATCATAGCATCAAAAGTGTGATCAAAAATACTGAAAATGGAAGTGTCGTTTCGGAAGTAACTATAGCAGTAGATGAATACAACGCTTCCAAATCTTATGCATTTCCAAAAATCGACAATCCAAGTCTCTGGTCCCCTGATCAACCTCACTTATATTATGTTGAGACCACAATCCAAAAAGACAATAAGGTTTTAGATAAATCAGAAGAACGAATCGGATTAAGATGGTATAGCTTTGAACCTTATGGTGCTTTCTATTTAAATGGAAAAAGACTATTACTAAAAGGCACCCACAGACATGAAGAACATGCTGGATATGGAAATGCTATGTCCAATAATATGCACCGAAAAGATATAGAAGACATCAAAGGTATGGGTGCAAATTTTGTCCGACTAGGCCATTATCCTCAAGACCCAAGCGTATACAAAGCATGTGATGAGTTAGGAATTATAGTTTGGGATGAATTACCATGGTGTCGAGGAGGAATGGGAGAAGCTTCTTGGCAAAAAAATACTGAATCCCTATTAGCCAAAATGATTACTCAAAATTATAATCATCCATCGGTGTTCTTTTGGTCATTAGGCAATGAAATTTATTGGCTCCCAGATTTCGATGAAGGTAATGATGAAAGTAGACTGAACTCTTATCTTCAAAAACTCAATGACATAGCTCATAAATTAGACCCTAATCGAATGACCGCGATAAGAAAATATTATGCAGGTCAAGATATTGTTGATGTATTTTCGCCATCGATATGGTCTGGTTGGTATGCGGGTGTCTATAAAAATTATGGAAATACAATCAGCAAAAATCAAAAGAAGTACAAACAATTTCTACATATGGAATATGGAGGATCCAGTCATTTTGGAAGACATACCGAAAATCCAATTACTGGTGATGGTGCACTTAATGAAGATGACTGGGCAGAAGTCTCTAACCAGGTAGATGTTGTCAATGTGGCCCAAAGTGGTGACTGGACAGAAAATTATATCGTTGATTTATTTGATTGGTATCTCGGTGTATCAGAAACCCAGAAAGGATTTGCAGGCAATGCTCAATGGGCTTTCAAAGATTTTGGCACGCCGCTACGCCCTGAAAATGGAATACCATATGTCAATCAAAAAGGTCTTTTAAATCGCGACGGTAAAAGGAAAGATGCATATTACGTATTTAAAAGTTACTGGTCGGATGACCCATTTACTTATATAGAATCTCATACTTGGACTAATAGAAGTGGGCCTGCAGATAAAACTAGAAACGTATCTGTATTCAGCAACTGTTCTGAAGTAGAGTTATTTCTAAATGGCAAATCTCAAGGAACAAAGAAGAGAGTTCTTGGAGAATTTCCAGCTTGCGGTTTAAACTGGGATCTTCTTTTCAAAGATGGCAAAAATAATATTGTAGCCAAAGGTAGAACTACCCAAGATAAAATCGTCTCGGACTCAATAAATATAAATTACAGTTATACTCAAGCAGAAAAAGCCGATCATATAAAATTATCTTCAAAACCATACAAAGATGGTAATCTCTTAATCGAAGCAATAATGTATGATAAAGAAGGTAATCGAGTATTAGATTACGAACAGCCAATATATTTCTCACAAGATGGAGCTGGAGAACTGATTGTAAATTATGGAACACCTACTAGAAGTCAAATCATCCAAATGGCCAATGGATATGCAGCCATAGAATTAAAAAAAGAAAGCAAAGGGGTCGCAATTATCGAAGCAAGAAATCAAGATTTTAAGGGAAGTTACCTTACTATCGATTTTGAAAATATAAATCAAAT
>CALBEE010000057.1 GCA_937927575.1 uncultured Saprospiraceae bacterium
ATATATCCAACCGATGAAAAATACTTTTTTAGTAGCCTTAATGAGCTTATTAGCTTACAGTGCTTTCTCTCAAGTTTACCTTTCTAAAATTTATAATGATATTCTAATATTAGGGCCCAATAATGTGGCACCGCATTGTGACGAAATTGCGAAAAGCTATGTGGCCGATATCGAAGAATTATATGACGTACTCATCAAGGAGCAAGAGCAACTTAATTCGGAATTAGCAAATTTTGAAAAGATTGCTAGTCCTTCAAAATCACAATCATTTATTGCGAGTGAACAAAAGGCCGATATCCTACAGATCGAAAAAGAACTTACCATATTAATGCAATTCAAGGAACTGTGGTTAAAAGTAGTAGATCAAACTCCGGTAAAGCTGGAACTTGTTGATGCCATCAAATCAGGTCAATGTGCAGAAATTAGTACTAATCATGGAATGTATTTACATAATGACTTTATGGTCACCATGGACAAGGACATTAACAAAATTAAAATTGTAGAACATTTCTCAATTGAGAAGATGGATAGTATACCTGAATGGACAACAAAGATAGATGAAAATTGCGCTTCGAAAGACACCAATGATTGTAGAGTTTGGTGTTACTTAAATAAACCAGGAGGAGATGTTATGGTAGATTTTACAGGTGATATATATAAGCTTGAAAACAGTAAAATTGGTCAAGCATTTGGATTTGCAAAAGGTCAAGCGCATGCAAGTAGAACATTAACCATGGATCTTCAAGGAACAACGATTGATATCATTAATGTTGTGAAATCCGACACTAATATGTTATTGCAATTAGATGGTTTTAGTACTATAGAATGTAGGTGATATTATATCTATAATATTCAAAATAAAAAGAGAGTCTACCCGTATCAGATAGACTCTCTCGAAAACACGAAAAAACTGTACTTATCTTAACAGGAATTAATTTGTCCTGATTCTTTCTAATATTCCGCCATTATCAATTACCACTTCCGCATCTGCGAAACCTCTATTGATGGCTCTAATTTTTGCCGCGTGTGCTTCTTCAATATCTTGGAAGCCACTTAGGATAAAAATAGTCCAACCACCTTTTGTCCATTGTTCTATCTCTCCTAATTGTTTAGCACTTTTAATATCAAACCATATTGGATCTTCGTAAGAAGCTAATCTTACTTTATACTGTGTACCTTGAGATCGCGAAGTAGTATAATTGGATCCATTATAATCATATTCTTTTCCTGCAATAAATAATTCCATATTACCAGAGCTCAATGACTCTGAAGTAATAAACGCATCAGAGTATCCTTGTGCCTTCACATTGCTTAGTACTTTATTGGCTTCATATTTATCTGTAAAATACCCCAATTTTATTTTAGTACTTGATTGACGATACATCTTGTAAATATTTCCATACTTAATCAAACTTTTGTAATCGCCTACGTTTCCTTTACTTTTTGACAGTGAAGCTAGTTGTATGAAATATGCAGAACTTACAGCTGGCAATAAATCGCCATAAGCCACTCTTTTGGCACCCGCCATACTGATATCTGCATTAATAGACCTAGACCCTGGAACCTCAGTAATAAGCTTTGTAGCAGCAGGTTTTGTTAGAGTTACAAGCTCTTCTTTAGTTTCCTCTGTAAGCGAAACATCTTGCGTGGTAGACTCTACATTTGTGATAGAAGAAGCAACTTTAATTATCGCATTATTATTGACAGGAGCGTCTGCTTTATTTAATTCCAAATTATCAATAATCAAAACAGGAACTTCAGCAATTAATTCTTCTATTGCCATTTCGGTCGTAATAACTTTTCCATCTTTCACAGTGCAATTAGGAGCATCCACTAGTTTCACTTCATGTCTTACCGTCAATAGTTCATGATCATTTTTCAAAGGAGATTCACCTACTAGAGACAATACCTCGTCAGATACTCCCGTAGGAATTTCTTCGCTAACTACAGTTTCTCTTTGCTGCTCCTCTTCTGGAGATTCGCTTGCAATAATTTTAATATTAGTCACCTCCGCATCTGCTACTAATTGAACTGAAGAACTTAATCCTTCTGCTTGCATCTCTATTGATGCTGGCACATAATCACCTCCAAGTTTTACAGCCTCTGGTACATCAACATTATTATAAATTTCATTAATGCTATAAAGTATTTCTTGTTCAGTAGGGATACCATAGTAGATATCATCGCCACCTCTTCCTCCTAATCTATTAGAAGAAAAATAAAGTGTTTGGTCTCCTTGTTTTAGAGAAGGATAATAATCGTCCCCTGGAGAATTGATACCATTGCCTAAGTTAAGTGGATATGTCCACTCTCCCATCACGACCTCTGATTTGAATAAATCGTAACCTCCTAATCCAGCATGATAATTTGATGCAAAATATAAATTGACACCATCATAAAATGGAGTAATTTCATTACCGACTGTATTGACTTCAGCGCCTAAATTTTCTGGAGCAGTCCATTCTCCATCTTTTTTATAACACACATATAAATCATAGCCTCCAAATCCACCTTGTCTATTAGAAGAGAAGTATAATGCACTTCCATCAAAAGCCAAATGAGGAAATGCAGTTGAACTATTTACTTCATTGTATTTGAATGGCACTTCATCTATAAAATCTCCTCCTTCTATCACTTGTGCAAAATGAATGGCATGATCTTCATCTTTTTCGGCTACAGGCTCATGGTTGTTCATTACATTAGATGTAGTAAATGCGCAAAGCTCTTCATCCATGGCATAAGAAATAAAACCAAGGCCGTGCTGTGTCTTTATAGCAGATCTTAAAGGCATACTTTCTACACCATCTCTTTTGATGTATAATCTACATCCGTTGACATTTGCTTCTTCCTCATTGTCTCTGAAAGATGTAAATACCATATCGTCACCATAAAACTTGACGCCAATATCTGATTGATTACTATTACAGTCATCTAACATTAATTCATACTTAGATTGCTCCCTCATAAGATTGAGTGCAAAATCACAGCTCACCATATAATGCTCTGCTATTTCTACGTCTTTCATCTTATACGAACTGTAATACATTGCTGCCTTCTCATATTCAGCTACACTTTTCAGCAAATGCCCATAGAACAAGTTGTACTCAACAGGCACATCACTATGATTCATTGCCACTTCATACCATTCTTTTGATTCGAGCACTTTGTTAGTCCTCCTCAAACATTCA
>CALBEE010000058.1 GCA_937927575.1 uncultured Saprospiraceae bacterium
GAAATTATTAAAGAAGTAGTCGTTGAAAGAAGTATCGATTTCGAATCTTTACAACAGATGATGTTAGGTTTAGAGAAAGTAGAAGTATCACGTACAGAGAAAGAAAGTAAAGGAAAAACCCGAACTGTTAGAAGTGAAAAGAAAGCAATTGCAAAAAAGAAAGCAGCTCCGAAGAAGAAAGTGACAAGGAAAAAGGTAACAACGAAAGATCCTCTAACTAAAATAGAAGGTATAGGCCCGGCAATTCAAAAGCTTTTGTATGCGGACGGAATCTTAACTTTTGCCCAATTAAGTAAGGCGAAAAAGAAAAGATTAGATGGTATACTAGAAGCGGCAGGATCTAGGTTCCGCATGCACAATCCTACAACATGGCCTGAACAAAGTGCACTAGCTGCTAAGGGCGAATGGGATAAACTCAAAAAACTCCAAGACAAATTAGATGGAGGAAGAAAGTAATTAATACAAATTAAAAATCATAAGAAGGCTTCTATGTGAAGTCTTCTTTCTAAAGTAAATAAAATGGCTAAAGAAAAATTAATAAAAAAAGAAGCTTTAATCAATAAAATAGCAAAGGTAGCGGGTATATCTCATGCCAAGGCAACTAAAGCTTATGAATGTGTATTAAAAGAAGCTCCTGCATTCAGAAAACAAAGTGTAAAAACAGTAAAAGCTAAAGATCAAATTGCAGTAAAAATCACAAAACCTAAAATCAAAGAAGTGAAAGTGATCGTAGAAAAGATCGTAGAGAAAAAGGTGGAGGTAATTAAAAAAGTAGAAGTTGTAAAGGAGGTGAAAGTAGAAGTGCCGGTTGAAGTTGTAAAGGAAGTTAAAGTCGTGAAAGAAGTGCCGGTTGAAGTGATAAAGGAAATCACTCTCATTAGAGAAGTAGAAGTGCCGGTTGAAGTGATCAAAGAAGTACCTGTAGAGGTAATAAGAGAAGTAGAAGTAATTAAAGAAGTAGAAGTCGTGAAGTCTTTTGACATGGCTATGCTACAAAAAATGATGACTAAAGTTGGAACTGTAGAAGTTTCTAGAAAAGTTTCTGGTGAAACAAGAAATGAAAAAGAGGCGGTAATAGTATCTCGAAGAGAGTTAAAAGCTGGAGAAAAATCTAAAGGAAAGATTGCCAAAAAGAAAAATACTAAGACTAAAGCTACAAGTAAATCTAAAACTGTTGCCAAAAAAGATGACCTTACCAAAATAGAGGGTATCGGACCAAAGATTAGTCAATTATTACAAAATTCTGGTATTAGTACCTTTAAAAAATTATCTACAACAAAACCTGAGGCTATTAAAAAAATATTAGTCGCTGCAGGTTCCAGATATCAAATGCATGATCCAGGTTCGTGGCCAAAACAATCTAAGTTGGCTGCTGATGGAAAATGGGATCAACTAAAAACATTACAGGATAAACTCGACGGAGGAAAATAAAATCCTTTCTTAATAATTTTAAAGAGGTCGTCTTTCGCATGGACGGCCTCTTTTTATTTATATAAAGAAATTAATCTAGTACGTTTTTTCATTCTCATGAATTGTCTACTTAATATTTTTTAAACACTCAGGCAGCAAATTCTCTATCTGCCACATCTTACCTCTGAGAACAATACTAGTTGAGGACTCAATTAAATTTTAAGATATGGAGCAACTCTATGTCATTGAATATTAATATGGCTAAGATCCAAGTCATGATTCATTTTAATTGAAAAAAACCTACAACTATGAAAATCTCTGCATTCCTTACAAGCATATGCTTTTTACTTCTTTTAAGCGCCTGTCAAAAAGAAGAGTTACTCGAATCTTCTAATCAAGAAATTTCTATTAGAGATGATGAAGCCGAACATTATGATGGTCAAACTTCAGGACATGAACCTCATCCTTGTTGGGATGGTATACCCAATAATTTAAGAGTGTTATTTATTGGCAATAGCTTCACTGCCACCTATACTACTGATATTCCTACCATGTTTTATCAATTAGCTATTGAAAGCGGAGAAAGTATATCAACTGTTTCCAAATCTGCGATATTGGGATACACCCTTAGTCAACATCTCAACAACGGAGGTACACAAAGTCTAATAGATCAAGGTGATTGGGATTTCGTAATACTTCAAGAAAACTCAGGATTCCTAGCTAATGCTACCGGCGCAGCTACTGTGTTCGAAAATTCTGTTTCTTCTATGGTTGACGAAATAAAAATTAAAAGTCCTGCTGCAAAAATACTGCTATATCAAGTGGTACCACCAGTCGCTTACTCACTTAACTATCATGCAATAAACAATGATTGGGATGTATTATTTGATGATGTAGCTAGTGGACATCCAGATGTGTCAGTAACTGATGTAGCAGGCGCTTTTAAATCAGAATATTCCACCGGTACTACGCCTGGATTTGATAATGGAACTGATATCCTAAGACTGCCCAGCACATATCAGCACCATTTTATGAATACAGGTGGTTTTATCTCGGCTGTCACTTTTTACTCAGACATCTTTACTGAAAAACCTTGTGTTCCAGCTGAAATGACTTTTTGGTTAGGTGGAAGTACTCAAGGCTTAGATGATGTGCATAATCAAGTATACAATCTCGAAGAGATTCTTCAACTTGGATATATTCATGGATTCAACAGTTCGTTACCACCAGCCACAAATAATGACTGCCCACCAAAAGTAATGTGGGGTCTCGGAAGCGGTCCATGTTAAAAAAATATTCCTTGATAACAGCAAATCCCTGTGAAATAGCATCATATTAGAGTAGTAGTATTATTCTATAAAAATACATAAGAATGAAAAGCACATTTACCTCTATTCTGTTATTATGTCTGTTTCACAGCATTTGCTTCTGTCAAGAGTACTATGTAACTAACTGCAATGCTATTAGTAGTGTGAATGAACTGTCCTCAATAGATAATCTTACGGTATCAATAGAGCCGTATTTTAATACCAATATAGAATATGTTTGCAATAACTCTGGGGACATTGATGGTCCATATTGGATAGGATTTTCTCTAGATCCTAATTTTGAATATAATTTCAGTATTACCTCAAATAACTGTACAACTGAGCAAGGCCCACCTGAAAATATTGGAGTTCAATTAGCAATCTATGATACTTGCGATCCAAATGCATCTGCACTATATTGTAATACAGAAGCAAATGTTGGTTCTATTAATATCACTGAAGAAATTACACTAGAGCCAAATAAAACTTATTATTTACTATTAGATAGCTACGCAGGATCCACTTGTGATGTTAGTATTAATGTTGAAAGATACTTGCCTATGGAATCGATTACCGACTGGTATCATGCCGTAGGTGGATTTTTAGGATCCAGCACATATTGGTACAGAGATATTGGCGATACAATTATTAATGGTCTTGAATATAGAACCATTGATGTATACCCTGAGCCTGACTTTCCATTTAATAGGTATTTAAGAGAAGAAATTAGCACTAAAAAAGTATATACTTATAACTCCTTTACTGAGCAAGAAAATTTACTCTATGATTTTGATGCAACTATCGGAGATGATATAAATATTTCAAATACTGGAACCTATACGGTCATCAACATAGATGAAGTAGAAAGCGAGTATGGGAATTTAAAAAGATGGGAACTGGACGGTCCTGGTCCTTCAATCTATGTTATCGAAGGAATAGGAAGTGCTGATTTATTCTTAGCGAATACCGCTTCCGATCCAGTTTTTGGCTTGCTATGTGCGTATCATGAAAATGATAAAATATTTGGTAATGATGATTGCATGCCTCCTCCTAGATGGGTTACAAGCGATTCTTTATTAAGCGTAGATATTTGTGAAGGAGATTCCTATCTATTCGGAGGAATTGAATATCAGGAAAGCGGAATATACATTGATTCTCTTACTAACTCCATGGGCGCTGATTCCATTGTAACTTTGGATTTAAGCGTATTGCCAATTAGCATTACTAATATTGAGCAAGTGTTATGTGAAGGTGAATCCATAACTATTAATGGAACCATTTTTGATGAATTTAGTCCAGCAGGAAATATAATAATTACCAACGGTGCGGCTAATGGATGCGATTCGATTATCAATGTTAATGTATCTTTTATACCTATAATTGTTGAAAATTATGAAGCCATTATCTGCGAAGGAAGTTCAGAAATTTGGGCAGAGACTATGATCACTGAGGCGGGTGATTATACTTTTAATTTAATATCAAGTGTTGGCTGTGATTCGATTATCAATTTGTCAGTAGAAGTCATTGATGATATAATTAATGAAACTAACGTTACAGTATGTGAAGGAGAAACTATCATCATTGACGGAGAAGAAATTACCCAAAGTGGTACCTATCAAACAGTATATGAAGCAGCAAATGGCTGTGACTCAGTTGTAGTTTTGAATGTTAATTTCTTGTCTACAGTTACAATAGAAGAAACTTTGTTCTTTTGCCCTGATGATCCAATAATTATTGACGGCAATCCTGTTGCTGAAGGAGTTTATGAAACAATATTGACGGATATAAATGGTTGTGATTCAATTAGCATTCTAACCGTTATCGCACTTTCAGAATCAGATCCAGAATGTCTATCAAGTATATATGATCTGGAGGCTCTTCAACTTGTTTTATCTCCAAATCCTTTTCAACAAATAATTAATTTATCCACAGAAGAAATAATAGAAAGTGTTGAGATACTTAGTCTTGATGGAAAGAGACTAGATTATATAGATAAAATAAATGACCGAAAATATAATTACGATGGGTCGCGATTACCTTTTGGTATCTTCTTAATGGCTGTTAGATCAAATAAGAAAATAGCTATAGAAAAAGTCATAAAGTATTGAAAATAAAATCACATTATATTCAAGTCTCAGAACTACATAATATTCATTACCAAACTATAGGACATGAAAAAGATCCTCCACTAATATTAATACATGGAGGTCCAGGTGTAGGTTGTACAGAAAATGATTTGAGGTTCGTTGCCGGTTTAAAAGTAAAGGCTATATTAATAGATCAACGCGGGTGCGGAAAAAGTACGCCCAAAGGAAGTATAGCTGAAAACTCTACTCAAAATCTAATCGATGATATTATTTGTATAATGGACTTTTTAAATATTCCAAAAGCAAATATATTAGGTGGTTCTTGGGGAAGTACTTTAGCGATTTTGTTTACAATGCAACATCAAGATCGAGTAGAAAATTTATTAATACGAGGACTATTTATGGCCACAAAAAAAAGTTGGGACTCATATAATGATCAAACCACAAAAGCGTTTAAAAAACTTAAAAGTTATATTTCTGAAGATTGTAATGGAACAATTTGGGAATGTTACTACGATAAATTAATAAATAGCAATACTCCAGATCAAGAGAAGTTTGTGCGGTATTTCGCCGAATATAATATTGAAAAGATTACAGAAGGAAAAGTAACGGCTCTAGAACCTAATGTAGACATCAAAGAGGTCTTGGCTATCAATAGAATAAGGTTACATTATATGGTCAATGATTTCTTCATCGAAGACAATTATATCTGGAATAATATATCTACTCTACAAAATATACCAATCACTATTATTCACGGTAAATATGATGAAATATGTGATCCATCCGCTGTAGAGAAATTTTCCAACCTTTTACCTCATACAACAGTATTATGGGTGAAAGCAGGACATAGTCCAAAAGAAAATGCTTTAGTAAAAGGCGTCAGAATGGCTATATCTAATTTGTTATAATGTCGTTGTTACTATCTATGACAAATTAATAACGATTAGAAAATTACTACACCTTATCTTCGTCTTTTAAATCATTATGACAATACAATGAAAAGAAACATATATTTAGCCTTATTACTTCTTGCCGGAATTTTTGTTTCTAGTTGCGATAGAAAAGAAGATCATGATCACGACAACCTAGGTGTTTCAGAATTTGATTATAGAATAAATATCAACGCACCTACTCAAGGTATTCATATCCTTCAAGATTCAATGTTGCTTTATATAGATTTTATTAGCGACAAGAATGCTGTTGTTCACCATGTCAATGTTAGAATTTATAATAAATCCACAGGTGACGAAATATACAATGCTCCTGAAGAAGCACATGTCCATGAATCAAGCGGTCTATTTTCATGGCGCGATGACCTATTCTTAAGTGAAGAAAATGGTCTCTCCCCAGACAATGTTTATGTAGTGGAGGCAAAGGTATGGGGGCACAGTGCTGGACTAGAAGAAGTAGTAAGTTTAATCGAAATTAATATTCAAGAGTAATGTTATGCTATCGACTTCTTATATGTAGTTGGAGAGGCTCCTACGTTGTTTTTAAAAAATCGACTAAAGCTTGCTGGATCATCAAAGCCTAATTCGTAAGCGATTTCTTTGGTAGAATTTTCTGTATACTGCAAAAGCCTTTTAGCTTCTTGTACTATCCTGTTCTTAATCACTTGTAATGGAGTAGGACCACTATTCTTAGAGAACAAATTACTAAGTGTTTTTGGTGATTTATTCATAAGACTTGCGTAGTCCTGTACTTGATGAAGTTTTTTAAAGTTTTGTTCAACCAACAAATTAAATGAGCGGATCGTATCTGATTCAAAATCATCTATATCATTAGACAAATATTGTACTTTGCCTAATCGAGTTACTAGTATGATTAATCTCTTTAATAACATACGCATCATCTCACCCTGAATATCTTTTTCTTCAAACTCATCTTGAAAAATTTCTGATAGAAGATTAAGTTTTCTTTGGTGATTTTCATCAAGCTCAATAAACATATTTTTTTCGTTACCATAGAATATAAAACCTACGCAACCCACTTCCTGGTCATGATCTATTACGCAATAAAAATCTCTATTAAATTGCCAAGCAATAATATCTTGAGGAGTTTCAAACTTAAAACTATCGCTTACCATCAAGGGTAAAACGGTCTGACTCGGAAATTCATATTCTACATCATCAATCAACACTTTTTGTTGTGGTCCTGTATTCCAGGCTATGGTAAGAAGTGAAAAATCTTGATCTCTAAAATAAAGTCGATCAAAAGACTGCTCATCCCTTATAAACTGAAGTAAAGCAGAAGTCGAGGGCTCAGAATAAGAAAGTATCATTGTCTATGTTTGATAATACAATAAAGATAACCTTGTTCTCTGAGATAAGTTGAATAATCCCTAATATTATTAAAAGATCACCACCATAGATTTACTCCGATATTAGGCGTCCATTTTAAGCCCCTCTCTTGTGTTTCTATCAGATTGGGTAGCATCCCAGGATCAGTACTAGGCTCAAGTAAGTATGATTTACCAAGTACATTTACTGCATTAGAAATATTTTGAATCGAAATGACAGCTGTACCGTGAAAACCCTTAGTATCTCCAAAATGATAACTCACTGATCCATCTAGCCTATAGTAATTATTCAATCTGCTATCATTAATAGAGTCATATTGTATAAAAGGCACATCTACCCCATTATTATTAGTACGTACACCTACACCAATGGCTTGAGTAAATGGTTGTCCACTTCGTAATTGTGCACTCAGAGCATATTCAAATTGGCGACTCTTATAGAGGTTGACCCATTGTAATATATGTCTATGATCATGGCTTGAAGGGAACGATGATTCTTCTAGAGTTGGAAATTCATATTTAGTTTCTGACAAGGTATAACTGATCCAACTTCTATAATTTTTGATTCGCTTCTTTACTAATAAATCGATGCCACGTATTCTAGAGTTTCCTTTACTATATGGTTGATCCGTGAGATCGCCAAAATTGCTTGTAAGACTTGTGATTCCCACTAATTCCTTTACATAACCTTCAAGATCCAGCGTCCATGATTTATTATTATATACGATCCCTCCTGTCCACTGATTGGATTCTATAACTGGTATTGTCGTATTATTACTCGCAATCCAAACTTGATTACTAAAATTAAGATCGTTAATATCCAAGAGTACTAATTGACTAATAAATTGAAAAAGTTTACTTGTACTTGCTTTCAATCTTACATGATCTGATACTTCAGTAACTAAAGATATTCTAGGTTCAAAATAATTGTTTTTAATTTCAGTTTGGTACTGGTATCTGAGACCCATATCTAATTTTAATATCTTAGGTACAGTCAAAGCATACTCTCCATACAATGCATTCTGAATATTCAAATTTTGCTGCATGTTATTTTCTTCTTCACCAAATTCTATCTTACCTATCTCTAAATTAATTCTATTATCAGTAGTTTGAGCTCCAAATTTAAAATGTTGTGTATCGGATAACTTATAATCAAAATTTAATTTAAGACCATCATCATTGATTAAGTTTCCTGATGTGTATTGAACAGGAGGATCTACATCTTGATCTTTAAGTTCGAAAGTCAATGAGTAATTATAGCGATAATACGAATTGGTCAAATCCAATTGACTTGAAAGTTTGTCTGTCCATTTTCTAGACCAATGTAGATTTACTCCTCCATTTTTTAGATTCAATTTGTCTACGGAGTACGCATTAAAATTGGGTACATCTGAGTAATATTCTAAATTATTTAACCCTCCAATACTACTTAACACGAATCGATTTTTTCCTGGAGCGTATATAAATTTAAAACTTGCGTCACTAAATCTAAATTGATTGTTTAAATCCAATCCTGTCACTCCAAAATCTGTATCCTCAAGCTTTGTTCCTTGAAATACTTTCTCCGCATAACTTCTAAATGTTGGAGTTCCTAAATTTGGTGCTATACTACTTCTTGAAGAAATAATGAGCCCTGCATTTTTCCAAAGAGAAATTTCTGTATGTATCCCCATATGAGTTAAGTTAGCATTAACACCTATATCAAATGTTTTTGGTACACTATCTCTACTATTAATATCAATTACTCCTGATACTCTTCCGCCATATTCACTAGCGATAGCACTTCTGTGTACATTCACTTTATCAATTACTACTGGATTAAAAGCTGATATGTTTCCGAAAAAATGGCTGGTGTGATAAACGGGAATACCGTCCCATAATATCAAATTTTGATCTGGTGTTCCCCCTCTCATATGAATCGAATTCAGCGATTCAGATGTAGAATATACACCAGGTAAAAACTGTACAGCTGCCAAGACATCATCTTCTACAGAACCTGGTAAAACATTTAAATTATCTGGCTCTATAATAATGTCATGCGCATCACCTTCTTGCCTAACTCCATCAAAAAGATATTCGGTAACGATGATTTCATTGAGAGAATTATTTTGAACCATATAATATGTGGGACAACTACCATTATTTGAAGTAGTGGTATTTATCACAGTATCATCATATCCAATAAATGATACGCCTACTTTATCTTCATTTTTAATGCTGAGTTCAAAATATCCACTTGCATCTGTTTCAGTACCCAAGGAGCTTTTTCTAATATATACACTAGCAAATGGTAATACTTCTTCCGTAAGATTATCTTTTATCGTTCCGCAAATTACTCTAGACTTTATTTCTTTATTGGGTATAATGATAATATGAGTGTCATCAATTTTATCAAATATTATTTGAGTCTGAATCTCTATTTTACTAAGAATTTCCTCTAAAGTATAAGCACCTGCATCAAGGCTTATTTTATATTCAGAAATACTTCTATCAGCATAAGAAAATTGAACTTGATGGCGCGACTCTATTTTTTGTAATACCAACGAAAGACTTTGATCCATTACTACATCATAGTCTACTTGCGCAGTACAACACATAGAAAAAAACAAGAAAAGAATAAAGCAAAAATTTCTCATAATGCAGTTTGAGAATTTCTATTGGATCGTGATGCTTGTCTTTTTTTGATCCAGCTCATATGATATTCCCATAGGTAAAAATACCATTCTTAGAGCTTTGTCAATGTCGTCATGTACAAAGCTTCCGGTAAATTTTTCATTACCATCCGAAAGTTGACCTTTGACTTTGACGTTATACTGGGCTTCTAAGGCTAATATCACTTCATCCATAGGACTACTGCTAAATATTGATTCACCATTTATCCAAGCCCCAATTTGTTCAATCTTTACTTTTCCTTGTACCGTAGTAACGTTCTTGGTAGAAACTACCGTTTCTCCAGGATTCAAAATATAGTCTCGCTCTGTATCGACCCTTACTCTTCCTGTTTTACAAGCCACATTAAAGTGATTGTTCCTAGAAAAAACATTAAATGATGTTCCTAAGACTGTGACTGTGCCATTATCAGTCTGAACAACGAAGGTGGCTCCTTTCTTCACCTCGAAAAAAGCTTCTCCTGATAAATTGAGCTTTCTGTTACTTTTAAAGTCAGCATCATACTGTATTTGTGTATTGGCATTGAGCCTAATAATAGAGCCATCAGGTAAAGTATGACTTACGTGAGATAATGTATCATTCTCTACCCGAATAACATCGTCTAACAATGCTGTATATGCCAACACAGCAATTAATAATGCAGCAATTCCACTCATCCAATACCTAAGCGATCGAATATTTTTGGTATCACTTTGAATATTTAAGTCCCTCTTTATCTTTCCAAGAAGCGCCTGACTATCTATCTCAGGTACTTCTAGCTGATCTGCCACGTCTTTTATCATCTTAAGATCTCCAGACATCTTAGCATCATACTGGTGATTCAGACTTTCATCAGAAATCGACCCTTCTAGCCACTTGGCAATGATATGTTCCTTGTTTTCTTCCACTTACCTACTCAGACAGTTATGATTTTATTTACCCTACTATATTTTTTGATGTACTTTTCTTAATTCTAATAAGGCTTGAGACATTCTTTTTTCTATCGCCTTTTGACTTACTCCAAGGAGGCTTGCGATTTCTCTATATTTCAGGCCATCTATTCTATTCATCAAAAACACTTCTCGTTGACTTTCGGGTAAATTTGTTATGGCTTCCTCTAATTTTGATTTGAATTCTTTCATTTCTAATAGATATTCAGGCGAATGTACTTGAGAAGATCTATTATCCGCCATAGCAAATCTTATCACTACTTTTTGGTGTTCCAGCTTATTGAGCCAAAGATTTCTAATACTTGTATATAGATATGATTTCTCTTTTCCTGGAGTAACTGACGACATCTTATGCCAGTACTTAGTAAATGCCTCTTGCACTAAGTCTTCAGCAGATTGACGCTCTTTTGTCTGATAATAAGCATATCTGTAGAGCGGTTGAATCCACTCATTATATACATTATTAAAGATTTTCTCTTTTTGAGATGAGGTCATATTGGCTTACGTATCTTTAGTAAAGATATTAATTTGAAAATTAGACGCTAGATTATTGAAAATGTTAACTCAACACCGATAAGAAGAATTTATTTTCCTTACCATTTTTAATGGCTATCATTTAAACTTATCATACCTGAGACAGTGAGTTAATCGAGACTTAAGCAGGCCATATATAGCCATATAAAAGTAAAACTGTTCTCCTTGAGTAGGGTAAAATAAACTTCATCGGTCTTAATTCTACAAATCACAAACTCCTACTCTGAAAATTCAGCTTATGAAACAATTATTAACCTTAATTATTCTAACCTGCTCCCTTCACCTCACCGCACAAATATATGACGACTATATTGGCGCAGGCCAAAGTCAAGGGGTAACATTCACCAGTAGTGATAACCAATCTAACGGTCTTGCTGCAATGAATGGAGAAGGACTTAATCTCGATATGAGGGGATCCTCTAGATTTTTAGCCTCCTCTACCATGGGCTACACTATTGAAGATGTACAAGCCTTGACTGAAACAGGCATTGAATCTTGGATCGATAGCCAAATGAGTCTCCCTGCAAGTGAATATGCGCTACCCACAGTAGAGTTTATATTCGATTTACTAGACCAGTGCTATGAGACTTTTGGAGAGTCTTTGTGCGAACAAAATTTTATTACAAATGCAGGTATGTGGAGAGTAATTTGGTGGGACCACGTAATGAAAAGTGAAGATCAATTAAGACAAAGAGTCGCATTAGCATTAAGTGAAATTCTGGTCATTTCCGACAAATCAGAACTTCAAAACGCACCGCATGGACTCGCTACATATTATGATATATTATCGAAAAATGCTTTTGGCAATTATAAAGATATCCTAAATGAAGTGACACTTAATCCATCCATGGGTTTCTATCTCAGTCACATCAATAATCAACGTACCATTCCATTACAAAACATTAGTCCTGATGAAAATTATGCTAGAGAAATTATGCAATTATTTTCTATTGGTCTTTATGAACTATGGAATGATTGATCACGAAAAGTTGATATGACCACTGGAGAGTGGATCCCTACTTACGATGATGATGATATTAAGGGTCTCGCAAAAGTATTTACCGGATTAAGTGGAAGTGCATGGTATACGGACGAAATAGAAGCTCCTGTCCAGTTTGGTTTTCCATTCAATGCGTATGACCTATTACTTCCTATGCAGATGTACGAACTATGGCATGAGCCAGGAGAAAAAGAAATAATCGGTGGACATATAATCCCGGCTGGACAATCTGGTATGGAAGATATAGAAGAAGCGATAGATGTTATTTTTAATCATGACAACGTAGGTCCGTTTCTTGCCGAAAGATTAATACAGCGTCTCATCAAATCAAATCCTACTCCTGCCTATATTGATAGAGTGGCAACCGTCTTCAATGACAATGGATCTGGAGAAAGAGGTGATTTGGCTGCTGTGGTCAAGGCGATTCTATTAGACTCAGAAGCCTACGAGTGTTTCTGGATTGATAATATTTCTAACGGAATGTTGCGTTCGCCTCTTTTGAGATATACGCAAATGATGAAAGGCCTCAAAGCAGAAGCAGAATCTGAATTGTTTTTTAATGCAGGCGTTAACTACGAAATTTTTGTAGGTCAAGCACCACTCGGCGCTCCATCTGTTTTTAATTACTATGCACCAGACTATGTCCCCAACGCTGATTTTGCATATGAAAATTTAGTAGGTCCAGAGTTTCAAATTTTAAACTCTTCTACTTCTTCAAATTACGTAAATTATATGTTCCTTGCCTTCATGAGGGAATTTTTAAACAATACGTACAATCTTCAACTAACTAATGTATTGAACGGAGACAAAGGAGAGTATAATCTTTATGATCCACAAAACAACGATAGTTACGAAGCCGTATTGAGTGATGAACTATGGATGGACTTAGGCTACTCACCTGCAGATCTAATAGACTATTTAGATATACTTATGTGTAATGGTTCTCTTAGTGATGATACTAGAGAAAGGTTGACCAATTCGGTGAGTAGAACCGATTTATTTACACCAATTGATGCTGCCAATTATGCAGCATATATGATTATGATTAATCCAGATTATACGATACTCAAATAATTTTATTAGAAATTCTATAATCGAAAAAAGAAAAATAATGGCAAAACATAAATATAGCAGAAGAGATTTTTTAGGTGCCGCTCCTTGCTTAGCATTGGGTACCACTACTCTATTTTCATCTCTAATTAATCTTAGAGCTATGAACTCTTTAATGGGTTCTACGGCTATGGTAGGCGGAGAATACAAGGCCTTAGTTTGTATTTTATTATCCGGAGGAAATGATTCTTATAATATGATCATCCCTCGTAGTGATAATGAATATAATGAATATGCTGCCGTAAGATCCAACCTAGCTATTCCTCAGAACGATTTGCTACCTATCAATCCTAATACGACCGATGGTAGAGACTACGGTTTGCATCCGAGTATGACTGGATTACAAAATCTATTTCAACAAGGAAATGCAGCCTTTGTCAATAATGTAGGCACATTAGTAGAGCGAGTGACTAAGGCAGAAATTGAAAATGACACCGCTAAGCTTCCTTTAGGATTACGTTCTCATATTGATCAAGCGGCACATTGGCAAACCGCATTTCCGCAAGAAAGAGTCTCTACTGGTTGGGGAGGTAAAATGGCGGATATTTTAAAATCTATGAATACTAATGATGAGGTTTCTATGAATATTTCTCTGGGTGGAAATAATATTTTCCAAAGAGGAGAAGAAGTATCTGAATTCGCCATTAATAATGAAGGTGGTGTATCTGTTTTTGGATATGGAGGACTAGATCCATTTACTAGTTTAATGACTGCAGATATTAGCAGTATGAATAACAAACTTTATGAAGACGTATTTAAAGATTCTTACAAAGGCGTTCTAAAAAGAAGTATTGATAGCAATGAGTTTTTTAATGAGGCGATAGAGAATGTTGGAAATTTAAACACGCAATTCTCTGGGACTAACCTATCGAAAGATCTTAGAATGGTCGCTCAGAGTATCGCTGCCAGAAATACTCTAGGTGCCAAAAGACAAATTTTCTTTGTACAATTAGGTGGATTCGATACACATGATGATCTAGGAAATCAGCATGCCAATCTTCTAAACAATCTCGATAATGCATTATCAGAATTTTACGCTGCGACCGAAGAATTAGGTGTAAGTGATTGTGTCACCACCTATACAATTTCAGATTTTGCAAGAACATTAACTAGTAACGGTAATGGTACAGATCACGCCTGGGGTGGAAACACAATAGTAATGGGAGGAGCCGTAAGAGGAAAAGAAATGTATGGCGAATATCCTATCATCGCAGCAAACACCAATCTAGAATTAGGTGGAGGAGTATTGCTGCCAACCACTTCAACTGATCAGTACTTTGCTGAAATTGCACTTTGGTTTGGTATCTCTCCTAATGATCTCTCTTTGATACTACCTAACATTGATAACTTCTATAATATTAATACAGAAGAAGGGCGGCTAGGATTTTTAGATTACTAAAGCAAACCCATTCGAAAATTACTATTAAAAATTGAAGACCATAAAAGAAGAAAAAGATGAAATATATATATACGTTAATCGCAATAATCAGTGTATCATTGAGCCTATCTGCACAATGTATAGATGATACCCACAGCCCATTTAAAAATCAAGGCTGGATGTCATGCAATACTAGTATCGGACCTATACCCGAACGTGGTAATGTACATTGGTTACAATATGATCTAGGAGATGTCTATGTACTTGATTCACTTTACATTTGGAATCATAATGTGTGGGGAGAAACAGGTATGGGCGTGAAAAGTATCATGATCGATTACTCCACTGATCAAACCAACTGGACATCAGCTGGACCATTTACTATTGAAAAAGCGCCAGGATCTTGGAAGTATCAAGGAACTATGGGACCATCTCTTAATAATGCACAAGCACAATATGTAGTTATTTCTGTTTTATCCACGCATCGCGAAGATGTAACTTGTGCTGGAGTAGGCGAATTTTTATTCTATCTAGGAGAAATGGTTGATGTAGAAGATCAAGAGATTACAGAATTAGATTGGAACATATCTCCTAATCCTACTACGGAAGATATTACGATTACTTTACCCGAAAACATAAATTTAATTAGTCTAAATTTATTCAATTCCGTAGGAACGAAAATTTCTGACTTGCCACTACCTGCAGGCGAAAAAATAACAATTCCTGTCAGTGATTTACAAAATGGTCTGTACTACATTAATTTTCAATCTGAGAACGAAACACGGAGTAAAAGTTTTGTGAAGGTAGATTAAGATAATTAGCCTTTGTTGTTTGTCATTCTAATCAACTCAATACATATTATCATTCCAAGAATAAATAAATTATGGTTTCCTTCAATTATTGCGATTCCATACTGTTTATGATTAGTCATCATTTTACGTGATACTTTAGCAATATCTTCATCGCCTAAAAACACAGTATACTCATTACCTAGCCAATTGCTACTAGCTATATAAGTAGCGACATCGCTTTCTAAAGTATATTTGTTACTAAAAGAACTCTTTGTCAAAACCGCCTTCAATCCTCCTCGTTCTAGGAATTCAAATCTTCTATTGAAAAAACCATGAAATCTTTCGATTACTAAATCCTCCGTACCCTTAGCGTCTATAAAAATGAGATGATTATACGCTATCCAACCTGGACATTTGACAGTATATTTCAATACGTTGTCTTCAAAAATTTCGAAAGATCTTCTCCAAAATCCCTTTTTTGATATTGAGTATTTATGAAATTCCATTCCTACTTAACGGCAAAATGAACTCTCGTAACCAATTCATGTGGATGTGTGTCCTTAGGACTATTACCATATGTTTCGAAGGGATGATAATTCTTTACTATCTTCAATTCCTTAGATCGAATCATAGTCTGTAATGTACTCCATGCGTTACCCAAATGTTCATAAGGTCCTATATGTTCTAAGGTGTAAATTTTTACCGCGTCTTGCTTACCCAATTGATAATGCGAGGGTAATTCGTCAGGCAAATTATCATAAGGAACTCCCGCTGTATAGTCACAAATATCTTTGACTGCATCAAACTTATGATAAATACAAATAGCCTTTTCGGGTCTCATTCCCTCTGTATTATGCGCATAAGCCATTAGATCTTCAAAGTTTTTCTTCATGTTTTTTGGCATGTCAGAAATCGTTGAACTAGTTCTGATATAGATATAATTACATCCAGGATACTGACTCTCCCCCAAAAAATTTAATTGTGAATGCACTTTACCATCTTCGGCATAATCCTTAAGTAAATTCAATCCTCGATCATAGTCCATTCCTACATAGGTCTCCATCATTTTCTTCATCCAAAACATAAACCAAGGCAATGTACTATCCATCATCCAACTCAGCTTAGGACCGCCATTGCTCTCCTCCACTTCCATCCTTACCTTTGCTTTTGATTTCCACGGCTTCAAAAAGTTCAAGTTGTAATCCACGAATTGGTTAATACCCTCATTTACAATCTGCATATTACCAGAGCCTGTCCTAGGACCCTCCCAAGAATAGTCTTTACGATCTTTTACCTTCACTTCTGTCTTAGGGTCCATAATCAACCAAGGAGACCAAGCCCTCCATTGCCCCAAGTCGGAGACAATACCATATACTTTGTCAATAGGGGCATTGATGTGTTTCGTTCTTACAATTTTCATTAATGGCATGAGAGCAATATATTTGTTTTGAAATATTAAGGTAATTAATCAAATAGAAAAATCTGCTTTAGTAATCATAAAATCGATAAAACAACTTACTCTTTCTGAACCATTCATGCTAAAGCTTCGTCTATAATACGTGTCCGATAAAAAATCATCATACCTGCAAAATTTTACAGCATTAAAATATCTACCCAGATTCTTTAAAGCTGTATATCGCTCTAGCCCTAAGATGTTCATTGTTAATGTACTCCTTAGATTAGTGAAGTCGATAATGCCCATCATCTTATTGTGGGTAGGTAAAGAGATTATTGATGAAGTAATTTTACTCGTGAATAGTGAAGAGAATCAAGATTTAAGTAGAATCTACACACTCATAGCTATTGAATTTACCGTGGCCATTCTTAGCGATTTATTCAATAGATTGATAGGTGTCACGGATACATTGATAGGTAATCTATATTCTAATGATTCTTCAATTGAATTAATTCAGAAAACCGCTAGAGTAGATTTAGAGTATCTCGAAGATTCAGAATTTTATGATAAATTAGAAAGAGCCAGAAGACAAACAGTAGGAAGAGTAAATTTAATGTCTAACTCCCTCTCTCAAGCGCAAGATCTAATTACTATTGTATCATTAATTTCTGCCTTGATATATTTCTACCCTATTTTGATTGTATTATTAGTGATATCGATTATCCCTACTTTTCTTAATGAACTAAAATTTTCTAACTCTAACTATAAACTCACCTCCAGAATGGCTCCTGAGCGTAGACAGTTAGATTATATGCGAGTAATCGGTGCCAGTGACGTCACCGCTAAAGAAGTAAAGTTATTTGGCTTAGCAGATTTTATAAGTAATGCTTTTTCCACTACCGCAGATAAGTATTATCAATCGATCAAAAAATTAACTATAAAAAGATCTGTTTGGGGAGCACTGTTCAATATTATTGGTGTAGTTGCCTATTATGGTGCTTTCGTATTTATAATTCTCAAGGCAGTAGCTAGTATTGTTACTATTGGTGAACTGACATTTTTGGCTGGATCTTTTAATAGATTGCGGACACAGCTCCAAAGTATGTTTACTCGATTTAGTAATATAACCGAAAGTGCAATGTACCTCCATGACTATTTTGATTTTATCGATATGGAGTTTGACGAAAACACTGAATTCGAATTATTGCCAACACCTAAAACAATAGAAGAAGGAATAGTATTTGAAAACGTAACCTTTAGCTACCCTAATGCTCATTTACCCGTATTTAGAAATCTATCATTTAAACTATTCAAAGGAGAAAAGTTAGCCCTTGTAGGAGAAAATGGAAGTGGTAAAACAACCTTGATAAAACTACTTCTTAGATTATATGAACCCACAAGTGGAAGGATACTAATTGACGGTGTAGATGTGCGCCATTATAACAAAGAGGAATATCAAAAACTCTTTGGAGCTATTTTCCAAGACTTCGTAAAATACTATCTCACTACTCGCGTAAATATTGCTGTTGGAAACATTGAAAAAGTTAATGATGATAAACGTATTACGAAATCTGCAGAACTAAGTTTGGCAGATAAAGTCGTCAAAGATTTACTTAAAGGATATGATCAGGAATTGGGTAGAAGATTTAAAAACGGCGCTGAACTTTCTGGTGGGCAATGGCAAAAAATAGCATTGGCAAGAGCCTATATGTCAGAGGCGCCAGTAATCATTTTAGACGAACCTACATCCGCATTAGATGCTCGTGCTGAGTACGAAGTTTTTCAAAGATTTATCGGTTTGACGAAAGGAAGAACAAGCATAATAATATCTCATAGATTCTCTACAGTTAGAATGGCAGATAGAATATTAGTTCTTAAAGATGGTGAAGTATTAGAGCTCGGTACACACGAAGAACTAATGGCAAAAGGAGAGTTGTATTCAGAACTTTTTGAGTTGCAAGCTGAAGGATATCAATAAATTATTTCCACACCTGAACGCTTTCTCGATTATTACTTACTAAAATCAAATCGTTTGCGATCAAAATGTCTTTAGCATCATAGCTGGCATTCATTCCACTTTCTTTAGCGCTTATTGCTTTATAGTCTCCTTCGGTATCATTAATTAATACTGTACCTATTCCAGCATCAAATCTTGTCGTTTCTACTTCCGTAGAATAAAGATTACCTACACAAATTATATCTTTATATCCGTCACTATTTACGTCTTTCACTATAAATCCATTGAGCGGAGACATTTGCGCTTGAGTGGGTAGATATTTTATGTCAAGTTTTCCACTTGTGTTTATAGCCATTACACTTTTTAACGAAGACGCTTGTAATGCCTGGGCTTCATCCAAATCGTAAATTTCATCTAATGAGGCGTTAGCAAAGTCTTCATACTTTTCAAACTTTTCACTTACAAATGGAACTTGTTCTGTTGAACATTCTTTTCCTCTTAATGGTACGATCTTATCATCAAAGTAACTCGCTAATACTACATCATATCTTCCGTTATTATCAAAATCATCTGAGTACAATCTAAACGGTTTATCTTTTGTCGCTTTGAATTTATTGTTTACTCCTATATTACCAAAAAGATAATCATCAGTTCCATTTTTATCTAGATCAGTGGCTGCAACACTAAAATATAATCCAGACTCTATTCCTGTTTCTTTTAATGATAATTTGCCTTGATCATTAATAAGTAATTTTGGAGCCATCCACTCTCCTACCGTGAGGACATCTTGATCACCATCTCCGTCGTAGTCAGTAGCCACGGCATCCGTAACCATTCCAAATTTTTGTAAGAATCCAGCCTGACTCTTTGTAACATTTGTATATTTTCCATTGTCATTCAATAATAAATAAGAGTCCGGTGATTGGGGATACTTACCTGGTACTAATCTTCCAAAAACAGCTAAATCTAAGTCACCGTCTGCATCAATATCAAAAGGTACTGCTGTAGAGGTGCTGTTTTTAAGACTCGGTAATATATTGTTGGATTTGGTGAAATTTCCTTTACCATCATTGTTATAAATTCTGTCTTGTAAGTGCACACTTCCTACTTCAAATTCATTACCTCCACTACACACATATAGATCCTGATCCCCATCTCCATCATAGTCCAAAAACACACTACGCATATCTTCATATTTTTCATCTAAGACAAAAGAGGGTATTGTTTTTTGAGAA
This sequence comes from uncultured Saprospiraceae bacterium, assembly GCA_937927575.1. Lineage (GTDB taxonomy): Bacteria > Bacteroidota > Bacteroidia > Chitinophagales > Saprospiraceae > UBA1994. The sequence continues at coordinate 20,107 of CALBEE010000058.1, forward strand.
TAACTTCCATTATCAAACAAATATAATTTTCCAGCAAAACCCGCAGATCCTCCTATATATAAATCTTCATCTCCATCGCCGTCTACATCTGCTTTAGCCATAAAAGGTCCTTGCTCAGATAGTTTATATGGCAATAGATTTTGACTAGCATAATCATTAAAGTCATTCTCTTCATGCTTATGATTGATCACATTATCTTCTTGAACCAATAAAGGTTTTCTTCTTTTTACTTTAATAATGGATTTGTCCGAACTTTCAAAGTAAAGCGAATGTGTCATATTACTTTCGACGTTTTCCAAAATTGTAGTCATCCTATTGGGCCAACTAATCTCTACTTTATCTATTTTATGGTTTTCACCTAATCCAAAATGTATGATGTTTTCTGAAGAAGATATAAATCCTTTCACCGTTCCTAATTGAGCATATTGAACTCCATCGGTTGTCGTGATTTTAATACTGGAACCCTGCATGGGTTTATGCTCCTTACTCTCCAATTTAAATCTTACATAATTACCGTGATCACCGGCCTTATTTTCATATACCGAAGCAAGAGCGTTCATATTATTTACTACTAAATCCAAGTCGCCATCATTATCTAAGTCTCCGTAAGCGGCTCCCTGAGAAAAACTCTTATCACCTAAGCCCCAATCATTGGCCACATCATCAAAATGAAAATGGCCATCACTATGAAATAAATAATTACTCATAGGAGTACTAGGAATGGAATTTATTATTTCGAGCACAGATGACTTTGCACCAGAGGATTGCTTTTTTTGCAGATCTTGCAAATAGTCGTTATTCCTAAAGTCTCTTTTAATACCATTAGTAATGTAAATATCCTTATGCCTATCGTTATCATAATCTGCCATCAACAAACTCCAACTCCAATCTGTCTTCGCAATACCCGACATATGAGAAATGTCGCTAAAAGTATTATCTCCATTATTGAGTTGCAGTGTATTATGCATGTATTGATAATGATACCCTTTGTTTACAAAGCCATAAAATGCTTCTGGCGACATTGAAGGCATATTCGTTTTGGATCTTAAATGATTAGCTCCTGCCATATCTACCACGCCAATATCTAGTAGGCCATCATTATTAATATCCGCGATATCCATGCCCATCGAAAAATTAGATATGTGATTAACGGATTCGTCAATAGTATTTCTAAAGGTACCGTCCGCATTATTGATGTACATATAATCTGGCTTCTCATAATCATTGGCGATATAGATATCCTGATATCCATCCTGATTGATATCGCTAATGGAAAGACCTAAGCCATAAGCTGCAGATTCAATTCCAGCTTCCTTACTTACATCTACAAACTTTCCTCCATCATTTCGAAAAAGAAGATCCGAAGTTTCTTTAGAAATAGAATCTTGATGTACATAACTGGATTTACCAAACCTCACATTTGACGGTTGATTCATCACGAATAAATCAAGATCTTGATCATTATCATAATCAATAAAAGCCGATTGCACTGTATAACCACCATTATCAACACCATATGCTTTTGCGGATTCTGTAAATGTGAGATCTCCATTATTGATATACAGCCTATTTCGCTTATCACTTTCTAGTGAGGAATAGCCAAACGTGCTGACATATATATCTACAAAGCCATCTTGATTGACATCACCATAACAGATTCCAGCAGATACAGTACCTGGCTTTTTATTCACCCCTGCAGATTTGGTAATATCTTCAAACTGCATATTCCCTTTATTAAGATATAATGCATCGTCTCCTGTCGTAGCTGTAAAGAATATATCCTGAAGACCATCATTATTGATATCCATAATACTTACTCCTCCACCATTATATATCGATATCCAAGTAAAATGATTAAACTGATCTGTTTCATTCACTTCGTTATTAAAGTTAATTTTGGTTTGACTGATGTGTAACTTTTCGAAAGTCTTAGGACCAGTGGCAAGAATACGGCTAGGCGCACTATCTTGACATGCTGTAAAGCTCAAAACAAAGAAAGCGATATAGAGGTAATATGTGATTTTCATGATTATAGTGTCGTCTCTTCTTAGAAGTTCGAAGATAGTATTATTGGACTGAATAAATAAATAGTCACCTCTAAGTATGTCCAATATTTAGATTAACCAAGGACCATATGTCAAGGCATAAATGAAAATGTATATTTGTCGAATTGATAAAGCATAGCATGAAATACAGAAATATAAAAGTCATTGCGTTCGATGCCGATGATACCTTATGGATAAATGAAACCTTTTTCAGAGAGGCAGAGCAAAAATTTGCCGAAATATTAGCTCCGTACGAAACCATCAATAAAATAAATCAAGAGTTGTACAAAATGGAAATGGACAACTTACATCTTTACGGGTATGGTATTAAAGGATTCATGCTCTCAATGGTAGAATCTGCTATTGCACTATCAAATGGAAAAGTTTCGAATACCGAAATTCAAAAAATTATATCTATAGGAAAGAATATGCTTAGTAAACCAGTAGAACTACTTAAAGGAATCGAAGAAGTACTATTATATCTTTCCAAAAAATATCGACTTATACTTTGTACCAAGGGAGATTTATTAGACCAAGAAAGAAAATTAAAAAAATCTAACTTGGGCAAATATTTTCATCATATAGAAGTTATGAGTGATAAAAAGTCATCCGATTACAAGCGAGTACTAAATCATTTAGACATTAATCCAGAATCCTTTTTGATGATAGGAAATTCATTAAAATCCGATATTCTTCCTTTACTTAGCATCAATGCACAAGCTATACATATTCCCTTTCATATTACTTGGCAACATGAAGCCGTTGACTCCTCCGACATACAAGAGAATTATCTTACTTTGAGTAGCGCCACAGAATTACTTCATTATTTATAATTGACTATAATTGAAAGAAATAAATTTAAATACCTGGAATAGAAAGGAACACTTTCATCATTTTAGCGCACTAAGCAATCCATATTTTGCTGTCACTGTTCCTATCGATGTGACCTATGCTTATCACAAAAGTAAGTTAGAAAATGTCAGCTTTTTCGTAAGATATCTACACGATTGTATGAAAGCAATCAACGCTGTTGAAAATATGAGATACAGGATTATAGATGGAAAGGTGTTTGACTTGAAAATAATCCATGCCTCAGCTACTATAATGCGTCATGATAAAACATTTGGCTTTTCTTGGATAGAATATGATGAAGACATTTCTATATTCAACAAAAATTTTGAAGAAGAAAAACTACGCATTCAAAATAATCATGAATTATACCCTCCAACAAATGGAGAGAATTGTATTCATTGCTCTGCATTGCCCTGGATCAATTTTACAAGTCAAAAAGAACCCGTATCAGGTAAATTGGAATCTATACCAGAACTATCTTTTAGTAAAGTGGTTTTAGAAAATAAAATCCGAACTATGAATCTTGCTATAAGTGTAAATCACGCTTTAGTTGATGGATATCATGTAGGTCAATTTATTGATCTATTTCAAAAATACCTTAATCAATAATAATATTACTTTTGTGTCATAATCATACGAACCAACTATAATGAAAATATCCAAAATATACTTATCAATACTTGCATTCTCTTTCATAGCCATATTTAGTATGTGTAAGTCAGATAAACAAGATTCAACAGCTGCAGTGACTGAAGATAATTCAGTTGACAAAGGAGTAAGTCTTAATGTAAAAGTAGATTCGTCAGCATTTGACTATACTTCAACCATAGATCTACAATACGTAAGCTTACCTCAAATGTACAGGTGGAACGTTGTTTCTAATTCGGTATTAAAGCTTAATAATAACCCAAGTGGCTTCGAAGTAACAGATACCATATCATGGATACACCCAAGCGGAAAAAGCTATATGTCAATGTCTCATTATACTCGTACTAATGAAGAGACTACAGATTATAATATGTTTTACGAAAAGGTAAAGTCATCATATCCTTATACTGATTATAGCTACACTAAATATAATAGTCCGTCTGGACCATTACATGAAATCAAACTATCAAACGATAAGACTTTTAATTATAAATTGATCGTGCCTAAAGGAAATGAAATTATTTCTATAGACTTACAATCATATGCGGACGGATACGATGATGAAATCAAAAATTTTGTGCAACAGTTACCAGCAATAGTGCGTATTCACGAATAGCTATATTATCGGTTGACAGTAATGATGACGTCGTTGATCTTATCACCTTCTACGATATTATGCACTACATCCATTCCCTCTGTTACTTTACCAAAAATAGTGTATTTGCCATCTAAATGTGGCGTAGGAGAATGAGTAATAAACCATTGAGTACCTTCTGTGTGTAATCCAGCAGAAGCCATACCCAAATACCCTTCGTCATCATAATATAATTGAGGTAACTCTGATCGAATGGAATAGTCCAAGGATCCATAACCGTCTCCTCTTGGACAACCACCCTGGATTACAAAATTAGAAACCACTCTATGATATACTTTGTTATCAAAGAAGTTGTCATTAGATAAGTTGATGAAATTAGATACTGTTCCAGGAGCATCATTACCGAAAAGTTTAATCGTAAAATTCCCCTTATCTGTTTTTACCACAGCGATTGTAGAGTCTGTAACCGTTGCTAATGTTTGCCAATCTATTGGATGATTATAGCTAGGTTTTTCAGCTTCGTATTTTACTCTATTGATGTAGGCAAGTGCTTTTTTTATTTCGTTATAAGTCTCTATTTCTTTAGGTAATGAAAGTTTTGCTGCTGAGGCAATTAAAAAACTATCATTTTGTATTAGATCACGGTAACCATTTTCTTCTTTTGCAATTATTCTTGCACCAATGGCCATCGTTCCCACATCTCCTTTTGAAAATTGCTCTTTTATGATATCTAGAATTTCTTTCTTAACAAGGTTTGTCCTTGATCTAAAAGTATTGACAAAAGTTTCATTAGACACTATTTCGAATAGTGCTTCCATACCCGCAGATTTTACTACTACACTTCCGCTATCTATCGCCGCATCCTTAAGATAAGCATAATTATAAAGATCATATCCCATAGCTGTTACATAATGCTTAGCTATATATGGCTCGTCTTGTAACTCCTCCAAATATTTCATGATGTCCGCCCTTATTCTACTCTTACTGTTTGTATAATAAGCTGGTAAATGCTTCAGGACTGAGGCATAGATTTTTGCTCTTACCGTGTGATCTATATCTTTCGTTGCAAAACTTTTATAAATTTCCGCGTCGGTTCTATTGCCATTGTCAACTAAATATTGCGCAGCAGCATTAGCCACATGAATGTTTTTATCATCCAAATGATCAATTATCAAATCAATGTTATCGATATAATTATAATTACCTAATGCTCTTAAGATATTTACTTTAACTCTATAATCTTTTTCTACAATCAACTGTGATTGTAATATTTTCAGAATATCTGGATCATTCACTTTCTTCAAAGCTAAAGCAGCTGCCATTCTTAGGTTTGGATTATTAGATCCAGTAAGTGCTTCAGCTATTCTAAATTGGCCCTTACTAATGTCTATATTCTGTGCTCTAGTGAGATAGTTCGCCGCCATTACCCTCACCTCATCTGGATATTCTTCACTGCTCATCAAGTCTATCATTCTATTCGTACCTTTTTGAGAGGTCATTCCTCTTGTGGCATATCTATAAATAGCTCTAGACTGGCCTAGCAATAGCAAGGTATCTGTCGTTCTGTAAGAGGTTACCGATGCCAAAGCATCTAATAAAGATTGATTTCCTGTTTTTCCTACCGCTTCCAAAATTGTTGAATTAAATCGATTATCTACGTCTATAGTATCTCGATTTATAAATGCATTCATTAAAGGATCCACCGTTTCACGATTACCACATTGACCTATGGCATAAGCGGCTGCCGTTCTTACTTCGAGAATAGGATCTGAAAGCATCATAACTAATGAATCCAAAGCAGTATCATTTTGCAAACTTGCCATTGCATTAACCGCTGTAAAACGATATGCCGGATTAGGATGACTAAAATAAGAGAGTAAACTGTCTATGTTTTGTGCATCCTGATGATTATACAATCTTTGATATACAACATCATTCTTCGATATCTCAATATCCGTAATGATCTCATTAGTCGGCGGTACACAAGCCTCTAATACAAGCATAAGAGCCAACACTAGTAAACTTAGATTTAGTTTAGGGGTATTCTTCATCTATTTCTCTTCTTGATACATAGTATTATGTTATTAGTATTAATACAGCAAAAATTATCCCAATTTACATGAGAAACACATTAAATCTTAATTAAAGACGTAAAACATTGACAGTCAGTGGTTTGTTTGCGATTTACTGGGTTTTGATTATGGGTTTGGCATAGAACTTGTTTATTGATAGATATGCTATGATAGTAGAAGTTCATTGAACGCTCTTCTTACTGCAATTGTTAAAACCAACCTATTTTCAGAGATGATGAGATCGATAAGATTAATAATTTGTTTTGCCTGCTTAATACCACTCACTTCATTTACTCGTTATAATGCTACTGAAGCTTTAGCATACAGTTATTTAGATGCTTATGCCGAGCTAGCTGTAGTAGAGATGTATCGCACAGGAGTACCAGCAAGTATAACTTTAGCGCAAGGACTACATGAATCTAACTTCGGTAAAAGTGACTTAGCAACTAGAGCAAATAATCACTTCGGTATCAAGTGTAAATCTTACTGGCAAGGACAGACCTATTATCACGAAGATGATGATTATAAAAACGGAAAACTAATTGAATCTTGCTTTAGATCTTATAATAGTGCGATAGAAAGTTATGTAGATCATTCTAATTTTTTACTCTACTCTGCGCATTATGGTAAATTATTTGATCTCGATCGTACAGATTATAAAAGTTGGGCATTTGGATTAAAAGAATGTGGATATGCCACAGATATAAGCTACAGTAATAAGCTTATTGCTAAAATAGAAAAATACAATCTGTCTCAATACGATCATTCAGCTGATCCGTTTAGAACAGTTATAAAAAAATAAAAAATCCAAAAAGAAAATAAATTCCAAATATCTTATCTGCTTTCTGACTTTATAGAAGAAGCTTTTACTAATGGAACTTTATGATTTTAATATTGGAATTTTGAAGATCTAAGCCGTTATCCAGCAGACAATAAACCAATCTCGAGAATGACTTTTTAACTAAGTATATTTTCGTTCTGCCGGATGCGGCTTTCTTAGATTTTGGAATTTGAAATTTGAAATTTGGAATTTGGAATTTAATCTATTGGATTTTATTCCTTGACAATTTTCATCCAAAAATCTATTCAGAAAGTGTCTTATGAATGTCCGTATAGCTTGCTTGATAAGCTGGTATCAATGCTGCAATTACACCTAACATTATAGATCCAAGAAACAGCCAAGCGTCTCCAACAATCATTCTCCATCCGGTAAAGTCGTATCGATAACTAGATTGCAAAAATTTCGACATTACCTCCATGCCTCCATGGCTAATAATCATTCCTACCACATAACCTATAATGGCCAAAATTATTCCTTCAAAAATAATTAAGGAAAACAACGTGATTCTACTTCCTCCCATTACTCTGATCAATGATAGTTCATACTTACGCTCTTTCATTGATTTATAAAGAGAAATAAAAATACTAATAGCAGATACCAAAGCAATTAATATCGCTAGCCATCGTATCGCATCTGTCCCTACCCCAATCAAAGAATATAGCTTATTGATTTCATACGGTGGCGAAGCAGCTTGCATATCTGTATTATCATTAATAGCTCTAGGCAAACTTAAAGTTCGAAAATTTGTTTTGTCTTTGTATCTAACTAAAATCGATGTAATATCTTTTTCTGGATGTTGCAATATCTCCTCATTAGATCTCACCGGAGTAGAGTGATGTGAATGATCATGTCCTTCGTGGTCGTGATCTGCATGATCATGTACGACCCAGACCGTTGATGGATTTGTAAGAATCAATTGATCCACAACTGAACCACTAGGCTTGAGTATTCCCACCACATTAAAAGCACTATGATCATGTGCAAGATCTTCATCATCTTCAAATCCGTGAGAACTTTTAAAACTGTCTCCTATCTTCAATCCTGTCGCTCTGGCTACACCTGCTCCAATAGTAACCTCTAAATCTTGTGCCCAAATTTTCCCCTCACCCAACTCTACTTTATACAAATCTAGTATGCCATCATTAGTACCTACTATTCGATGTCGCTTGTAGCTATCTCCCAAACTCAATGGGACCATCATATCTAAAAGAGGATGCTTTGGATTCAAAAATGGTTTTGCTTCATCCACAGTGATATTACCCGTAGGATTATCAATATGATACATACTACAAAGTATCATTTGCAACGGACTGCCCTTGGCGCCAATCACTAAATCTATGTCCGCAAGATTTTTTTCAAAGTTTTCTGAAAGCTGAGTGTTCAGCAACATTAAAAAAGAAATGAGCCCAATACCCAATCCAAATAAAATAATACTCAATATTAAGTTGAGAGGATTAGAAACGATATTTTTCCAAGCTAACTTTAATATGCTCATGATATCGTTATTTTATTGTCTACCATTTCTTTAAGTCTTGTATCATGCGTAACGATGACTAATGCCGCACCAGAGTGCTTGGCTTGAGTAGAAAGTAAATCTAATACTGCTTCACAATTTTTATCGTCTAAGGCAGAAGTTGGTTCATCAGCTAAAATAACTGCAGGATTATTAACTAATGCACGTGCAATCGCAACACGTTGTGTTTCACCTTGTGAAAGTTCATTGATTTTACTATCCTCCTTGTGTTCTATCTGTAGATTTCGAAGCAATTCCTTACATCTCCCTTCATCGATATTTTTTCCTGCTAGCTTTTGCGCAATCGTCAAATTTTCCAAAACCGAAAGAGATTTAATGAAGTGGAATTTTTGAAAAATCACTCCAATGTACTGTCCTCTAAAATGATCCAATTTTTTATCAGATAGCTTAGATAAGTCTTGATTAGCAATAGTTACTGAACCTTCTTTTGCTTTTATTAATCCAGAGAGTAAGTGCAACAATGTCGTTTTTCCTACTCCAGATTGACCCAATACCAACATCATCTCCCCTGATGCACAATTGATATCAGGAAAAGAGATAGGCGATCCAGTATTATATTGATAAGAAAGATTATGAGTTGAGATCATACTCTAAAGGTAAGGGTTTTAAAGAGATTAAAACGAGTACTGTCCAATTACATTTTAATTTTGAAAATAAATTTTTTGTCTTCTCTAGTTATTTACTAAGAGAAAATTAATCATTCTCCAAACCAAATTTCAACCAATCTTCGTGATAATCAATATCATGTAACATCTCAATTTTTTGAACAGACAAGCCTTTTGCTTTTGCTTTATCTATTGTTTGATCAGCTACTCTATCTGTGCTCCAATCTATATTAGTAATTACTTCCGGGTGATATCCTTTCATTCCTAGTAGATAATAGCCGCCATCATGCACAGGACCAAGAACAATTTCGTTGTCAAATAATAATTCCGCGGCTCTATTTATATGCTTAGATCTGATCTCCGCGCAATCGCTACCTATTACGATCATTCTGGTATAATTTTTAGACAAATTTGAGAAAGCATCTCTTAATCTTTGTCCAAGGTTTCCTTCGGATTGCACTCGTTTGTTATATACATCACCTGACCATAGGTCATCTTCTATATAGTCACTATAATACAAATACTTGTCAAGTATAATATCCGTTGTAACTTTTCTAGTGTGCGCTAATAGTAATTTATATATTCTTAAAGCTTCACCATCTCCTGCGGTTGATGCGATTCGAGTTTTCGCTTTTCCCAACACAGGGTTTTTAATCATAATGATTAAAGCAACTTTATCAGTCGTTTTCGTCTTTGTCATCTTTATCCTCCTTTACTCTAACCACATCTCCTTCCTCTAATTTTTTAGAGATAGCACTATAAGGTCCTGTTACGATTGTCTCTCCATCTTCTAATCCGCTTTTGACCAAGATATATTCGTCATCCTGAATGTCTGTTACTACTTTAACCATACGAACTGTATCTGCTTCCATAACGAAGACTACTTCTTCTAGTTCATCATCGGATGCCTTTTTCTTCTTTTTGTCTTTGTCTCCTTCTTTCTCTCTAACTGTAACTGCTTGTATTGGAATAGATAACATATCATCTTTCACTTCTGTAGTAATATCTACAGACGCGCTCATCCCTGGACGAAATGGATATCTTTGATTAGGTCCTACAATATCTTTATAGCTTTCGCTATCGATACGCACCTTCACTACAAAGTTGGTAACTTGATCCGTATTAAGAGATGCCGCTCCGCCTATATTACTCGCCGAATTGGCTATTTCGGTTACTACACCTTTAAACTTACGATCTAAATAAGCGTCTACTTCTATCTCCACGTCATCATTAAGTGACACTCTCAGAATATCATTTTCACTTACATCGACCTGCACTTCCATTGCAGATAGATTTGCTATTCTCATCATTTCCGTACCAGCCATTTGTATGGTTCCGACAACACGTTCTCCCTGCTCTACAGATAAAGAAGATACTACTCCATCTGTTGGAGCTTTAATAATAGTTCGACTCAAACTAGTCTGCATTTCTCTAAGAGTTGCCTCAGCACTTTGAACAGAATATGACGCCCCTTCGACTCCTTTTTCAGCAGCCAATAATGAAGCTTCTGCAGATTTCATATTCGCTTCCAAACCCTGAAGTGTTGAAAGTGATTGATCAAATTCTAATTGAGAAATTACTCCTTCACTCAATAATTTAGTGTTGCGATCATGAATAGTTTTCGCATTTGTAAGTTGTGATTGTATCTGTTGGATTTGAGCCTTACTTGTTGCTATTTGTGTAGCAGACGCCGCTTGATTCGCTTTAGCACTATTCACACTTGCTCTACCTCTTTGAACAGTAGATTCGTAAGTGTCTGGATCGATTTTAGCCAAGATTTGACCCGCTCTTACCGAATCCCCTTCTTGAATATATAGTTCTACAATTTCTCCAGAAACATCACTACTTATTTTAACTTCTGTTTCAGGAAATATTTTTCCACTCGCTGTAACCGTTTCTACGATGGTTCTTTTTTCTACTTCTTCTACAGTCACTTCTTGGCCCTTAGGCTTACTCTTTCCTTTGAAATATGCAGCCGCGGCAAGTGCTACTAATCCTAAAATTAATACTGGTACAAGCCACTTTCTAGATTTCTTCTTTTTTGCAGTAGTCATATCGCGTTGATTTGTATTGTCGTTGGTTTTTAGAAGTTTTTATTTTAATGAAATGGGTCTACCCATATAAAAGTCTACCACCTTTGCTTTAAAAAGATAGTCATACTTTGCAATGATCAAACTAATTTCTGAATTGTCTAATAATGCTCTAGCATTTACAAAATCAAAACTATTTATAGCTCCCAATTCATATTGTTTGGTCGCATTATCATATGCAGCCAATTGTGCATCTCTACTTTTTTGCGCGGCTTGATAACTCTTACTTGCCGCCTGCGCGTCTGCAAGAGCTTGCTGCACATTTGTTTTAAGTGTATTTTTTTGTCTTTCAATATTAAGGGCAGAACTCATGGTATTAAGCTTTGCTCTTTCGACTCCAGCTGTTGCTTGATAGTTATTGTAGATTGGAATATTTATTCCTAGTCCAAATCCATATGATAGATTTTCATCTATTTGATTGATATAAGGATTATCCGATGTTAGAGCTTCTTGTTCTGGAAATGAAAGTATAGCAGGCTGTCCATCTATACCTACAGGAATATCTGTTACCGTCAAAACAACCTCATCTAATCTTTGGCCTCTATTATTATAATTACTTTGAAGCGATCCTCCCAAACTTACTGAAGGGTAATAGGCAGACTTTGCAATATTTTCTCCTACTTCCGCAGCCCTAAAATCTAACTCCGCTGCTCTTATAGATGGCTGATTATTTAATGCGGCTTTATATATTTCATCAAAAGTAATGATATCGGAATCAGATACAATATCCACATCTTCTGGCCGCTCTAGAATCATCTCATATCCAGGTTCTAGCATGAGTTGCTGTTTTAGATTCAGCATTGAAATAGTAACTGCATTCTGTTGAGCAATTATACTTTGTTCTCCTCTTGCCATTTGAGCTTCTAGATCCAAAAGTTCATTTGCAGGTCTTACTCCGGCCTTTATTAAAGTTTCTACTTGGTTATACTGTTCAGTAGTTAATTCTAATTGTGCCACGGCATTCTTTAAATTTTCTTCTGCAAATAGCGTACTGAGATATGTATTAGCTACCAATAGCGCTATATCTCTCTCCGATTGTTTAACCGTGTAATTTGCTGATTCTTGATTGATCTCAGCCTGCTTGATCGTATTATTTATTCTCCCACCATTATATAAGGTAACGTTTGTACTTAACGAAATACGGTTACTTAGAAATGATTGAGTAACAAAATCATTGTTCGTAGGATCAATAGAACGTCCAAAGTTTAATCCGAAATCCGTTCCTGCATTAAGATTAGGATATCTGCCATGAGTGGCAGCTTTGTAGTTTATATTCGCTTGCTCTACGCTTATCCTTCCTTGCTGTATTTCTATGTTATTTTGAATCGCGTGGTTGATACATCTTTCAAGATTCCATACATCTTGAGATTGAACAGTAGATGAGCATAATGCTATAACGCAACAGATGGCTACTAATCGATTTATCGTTCTTAAGATCATTTGAGTCGTTTTGTACTGATTATAAGATGTAAATACAAAGCTAATAGGTGTATTTATAATATCCCTTTGCTAAGGATATATCTTTCGTACAATATTATCCCACTATCAGTGAAATACCCAAGTATTTATATGAAATATAGCTTGAAACAGATAAACGGATCAAAAAATGGACGAAATGCTAGTATTCTCCAGTTGCTCTTACTAGCTGAGTATCTAATATTCTGTCAAATTGCTGAGTAAAATCCGTGTAATACAAGATTACGGTGTAGTAGTTGACCGTCCTTTGACTATCACCTTCTAGCGTATCGTAATTTGGTAAACCGTCAGCATCCTTAGTGGCAAATAGATAATTATAGACACCTTGTTTTAGAGGTGTTTTTAACACATATCCTTTATTTGCTACATATTGCATTTTGTAAGTTTCGTCTATTCGCCAATCAGTGAATGGACCCACAACATAGACAGGATCTAAAGATTCATTCATTTTAAGAGCAAATATTATATTGGCATAATCTGCTCTATAATTTGACTCGCTATCTTGACCGCTAGCTGGATTTCCAGTAGCCGTAGGAAAGTCAAAAGTTTGAACTATATACCTACCATCAAAATCTATTTCATCTTGAAAACCTGAATAGGCCCTTGGTTTTTCTAAATGTAACAAGACATCAGATCCCATATCATGAAGGTCAATTTGAGCCACAAATTCGGTAGTATATTGCAGAGATCGTATATCGAACTGTCTAAACTCCTTACCCCCTGCCATTGCTAACTTACCGGTATTGTCAAAGGTGACTCTATTTCGAGAGATAAATTTAGGTGGTGAATCATTGATCATTTTATCCCATCTATTATTTTGAATGATAGCTATGGACAACTCATTCATAGGATCACCAATCTTCATATCTAAAAGATCTACTTCTACTTCTAATTGTTGGTGTGTATTACTTTTAGTAACATCATATACTCGTTGAAAATCTGTATACAACTGAACCATATTTTCATCTATCATGAATCGACGCGTAATTACCGGATTAGTTAATTGTTCGTCATCATATATTATCAAAATATAATTTCCACTTATTCGAAAACGAGTGTCTTCGTTGGGCAGAGTCAGCGAAAAGTTGACATAATCCACATAAGTATTTGTAGAAAACTCATAGTTCTGTATCTCTTCTCCGTTAAAACCATCTATATACTCTATCTCTTCAAGATCCGAAGCCTTCCAGTACCTATCACAATGAATTACTTGATAGAAAAACTCATTCGCATCATCTGACAACTCGTCAAATCTAAGGGTAAAACTACCATTCATACCAATTACTGGAACAATAGCAGGTTGCCTATTAATGTACATCTGAACAGATTTAATTTTATCATCATAAACCATATCCTCATACACTTGACCGTTTTGCGCGTTAAGGCCTATGGTCAGAAGTATGCCAAAGAGTAAAAAACTTAATTTCATATACAATGGTAACCAATTTCACGCAATGATTAGTTTGGCTAAAGGTGTTAAATAGTTTTTAAATTCGATTTCCGATTTTTAGTTAAAACCTATAATTATAACTCGCAACCACTCCTGCGGTCCACCAAGGAATTACGTCTTTATCTAATCTGATTGGGTAATAAAACTCAATCGCTGTATTTTTCGATTCATAAAATTTTAATCCTATATCTATCCTTCTATCTATTACATCAGTGTTTGGTCCAGAATACCCTTCATATTCTACATGATATCTCAAGTACTCTTTTCCATATGTAGCCGTCAACCAAACATTATTTATAGGCACGGAAAACTTTAAACCTGGAGCATAATAACTAATATAATACTCTCCATTTGGGACCAACATTACACCCGCTTTGCTAGAGAAAGAAAGCTTAAAAACAGACGAATTAATAATATTCAATTCTGCATTGGCATGCAGGTTAGCCGCTAAAATAATGTCCATTCCTCCAGAAAATCCTACCTCTAAGTATTTACCTGTCGTTGAATCTCTAGGAATTGAATAGCCTATTTTGTTTTTTGCATCTGCAGAACCATTCCAATACCAAGAAACATTGCCAAAAATTTTATAGTGTTTATTTTCAATCCTCTTTAAATCCCTCTTGACTCTCAAGTATTCGATTCTATGTACTTTAAATAATTGAAGATTTAACGTCTCCGCATTTATAATTTTCATCACATTCGCATCATAAATCGCGGCTAATTGATTGGCAATGTTTATTTTTTTTTGACTGGCTTCTCTCTTCGTTTGCTGACCTCTTAGAGTAATAATTGTATCCAACACCATTAACTCTTCGTTGATCATTATACTATCAAAAGCGAAAGATTCTACAACTAATAGTTTATCCACTTGAGCAGAAATACTAAAATTAAATATTAATAGAAATCCCATTAGTAAATATTTCATAGACTTACTTTTTGATTTTATCTAAATTGATAAACCAAAAGTACAGTGCCCTACGATCCTAATTTAGGCAAACCTTGGTTGTTTTCTTCCTAATTTGGGGGTGACATTAGCCACTCCACCCTTCTCGATCCAAGCTTCTATATTGGATGGCTTCCGCCAAATGCTCTATCTTGATGTCTTCACTACTAGCGAGATCCGCGGCTGTACGAGCGACTTTCAGAATTCGGTCATATGCTCTTGCTGATAATTGCAATTTATTCATCGCTGTCTTTAACAACGTTACTCCTGCACTATTCAAGGCACAGACATCTCTTACCATTCGACTAGGCATCTGCGCATTGCAAAATATACCATCAAATTCTTCAAATCGCTTCTGCTGAATCTCTCTAGCCTTGATTACACGAGTCGTAATATCTTCGCTCGATTCACTTACGTATTCATGACTAGCCAATTCTTCATATGAAACTGGAGTCACTTCTACATGGAGATCAATTCTATCAAGCAAAGGACCAGAGATTTTATTGAGATATCGTTTCACGATTCCTGGACCACAAGCACAATCTTTTTCTGGATGATTATAAAAACCGCAAGGACAAGGATTCATACTTGCTACCAACATAAAACTTGCTGGATAATCGACAGATACTCTTGCTCGCGAAATGGTAACCTTACGCTCTTCCATAGGTTGACGAAGCACTTCCAGTACCGATCTTTTAAACTCAGGTAGTTCATCTAAAAATAGTACGCCATTATGCGCCAAGGATATTTCACCTGGATTTGGATTGGAACCTCCACCCACCAATGCCACATCACTAATCGTATGGTGTGGTGATCTAAATGGTCTCTCAGAAATCAAAGAAGCATTCTCACCAAGGTGTCCTGCCACACTATGTATTTTCGTTGTATCTAATGCCTCCAAAAGTGATAAAGGAGGAAGTATTGTTGGAAGCCTACGAGCTAACATTGTCTTACCTGCTCCCGGAGGTCCTATCAAAATTACATTATGTCCACCCGCCGCAGATATCTCTAACGCGCGCTTAATATTTTCCTGTCCTTTTACATCATTAAAATCAACACTATACTTTTCTTTATTCTCTTTAAATAATTCTCTCGTATTGTGTTCTTCTGGCTCAAGGTCCAAAGTACCATCCAAAAAAACCACCGCTTCTCTCAAGTTTTGAATACCATATACTTCGAGATTATCAACGATAGCCGCTTCACTTGCATTTTCTTTGGGTAGAATGATACCTTTATAGCCCTCTCTTCTAGCTTGTATAGCAATTGGCAACGCTCCTTTAATAGGACGCAATCCTCCGTCCAAAGCCAGTTCTCCCATGATCAAATAATCGCTAAATCTTTCATCAGATATTTGCTTGGTCGCGCCTAATATGCCCACGGCAATAGGCAGGTCATATGCAGATCCTTCTTTTCTAATATCAGCTGGAGCCATATTGACTACAAGTTTGAGCCTAGGCATATTATACGAGATGTTTCTAATCGCGGCCTGAATTCTTGCGAAACCTTCTTTTACCGCATTGTCTGGTAATCCTACAAGATCATAAAATTGTTTTCCGGCCATTACATTGCCGCCGGCATTTACCTCTACGGTAATCGTCTGTGCTTCCACGCCATGGACAGCACTAGCAAAAGTTTTTACTAACATATTGAATTGAGCATCTAATTAAATAATAAACCAAAAATACAATTTTATCTTGTCTACGACGCTCTTTAATTGTGGTGTGGAAGGTTTGTTGTTACTTTGCATTATGAAATTATATCAAATCATATTAATTACTCTTATGTCGATAATGGTCATACCTAGCTGTGTGGTCAGTAAAATAAACCCAAGAGCTACGAACAATGAGACTCAAGCTAAACAGGCTATTCTCGACGTTCAAAAAAATGGAATAGTCGTTATTTTTCCTACTGACTATCAAAAAGAAAGAGTACTTAGAAATATTTCGAATTCTAGGCCTCAAGTACAGCACGAAATTCAGAAAATAAAAGATCGTCGGACTAACCGTTGGAACATATGGCAATCCGAAATAAAAAATTACACTTTCTCTGACCTTTCTATTGTACCTGATTCTTTACTAAAATCATATATAGAAAACCCTACAAATATTACTTCTATAAATAAAGAAGGAAAGTCCCAGCAGATTGAATTAAACGATATCTACGTCTTGTATACAGAGTTTGGCGGATTTGACGTGAAAAAGAACGGTACCTTTATTCCTAATCCATTTCCAAACCAAGTAAAACCCTCAAAGTGGGCTTCTATCAGAGATTTCCTAGGTGTACAAGGTGATGAAAAAAGCATTAATAGTTTTTTCACTGAACTAAATGCTAACTTCATGAGATATGCTGAACTTAGTAATACAAGCAATTAATTTCCTGTCTTATCTTTAAAAAGAGTTTAGGTAGATATACACTTCGATCATAAATCACTTAGATAATCAGGGAACTAATCCTTAGGTTTGACATTGTATAAGATATACTACAAAAGTAATAATGGAAGAAATCAAAGTCACAATTATAGATAGAGAAGGTGAGCCTCATGAAATAGAAGTGCCCCTTGGAGTCGATCTTAATATGATGGAAGTAGCTAAAGCATCAGAGCTGCCTGTAGAAGGAACTTGTGGTGGCATGGCCTTGTGTGCTTCATGCCATTGCTATGTAGAAAGTGAGCACGACATTTTTGAAAGATCAGAAGATGAAGAGGATATGTTAGACCAAGCATTTTTTGTAGAAGACAATAGTCGCCTTGGATGTCAAATAAAAGTGGCTGAAAATATTGATGGCCTTACAGTAAGATTAGCTCCAGTAGATTAATTAGAATGTTTTTTTGAATCATTTATCTAGCTAAAAAATAAATACTCTTTAGCTAAACAATTCACCTTGCATTCCAAAACTCTCAGGGTTTTCTAATGCCAATAATCTTTTTTTAATTTCCAAACCAAGCGCAAAGCCAGTCAAAGCTCCATTGCTCCCTATTACTCTATGACAAGGTACTATAATTGGAATTGGATTTTTTCCGTTGGCTAATCCTACGGCTCTAGATGCGCCAGGATTTTCTAAATGTCTTGCTATCTCTCCATAAGACTTAGTCTTCCCAATGGGAATACTTAGTAGGTAACTCCATACTGCTTTATAAAATTCACTATGGCCTTCCCAATCTAAAGAGACATTAAATTCTTTTCTGCTTCCATTAAAATATTCGATCAGCTCCTTCGCTGCTTGTTTGGTATATTGGTTGGGATATTCTTCAAAAGTTGGCCTCTTTTCACTCAAAGAAATAGATCTTACCCCATGCTCTGAAGCACTTATAATTAAGAAACCAATTTCCGTTTTTAATATCTGTCGACACTCCATTATAATCCATCTAACTGATCAGCGCCCAATTGCCTTTTAAGTTTTTCATATTCTATAGGCAATACCTTTTTAAATCGACTAGGATGTGTAAAGAAATGATTGATAGCAACCGTAGGAATATCCGTTTGATTAAAACCAATTGTGCTCAAAATTTTATCTTGCGAGTGATGCCCAACTTCTTCTAATTGCTCCCAAGTCACATGATCCAAAAATGTAAAATCTTCTCTTGGAAAAACACGCTGATAGGCTTCAGCATATCCATGCATCGCTATATTGTAATGATCTTCTGGATTGAGCATTCCAGGAATTAAATGCTCAAGTGAAAAAATAAAAACGCCATCTTCGATATCTGTTTCTACAGTATGCAAAAATTGATATCTAGGAGAAGGAAAAGGGTGCTTATATAAAAAAATTCGATCCATGTCACCTAATAGATAATCCTTCTTTGCCATCATGAGTTTTATTGCATTAGAAGAAATAATCGCTTTAAGATCATCTGGCACGGAGTGATGCTCACTACCTACGCTCGCAAATGCTCTCCCTTGCATATACATTACCAATCTACTGTCGTAAACCTTTCTTAATTCAGGATCCAATGATTTATAATATGGATCATATTTCATTAACCAATCCGCAATGGGCTGATCCAACTGTACAGGGTTGCGTTCATTCCACCAAAAATCAATCTGACCTTGAAAAATAACTACTGCTGTTGCGGCTATTAATGGAATCAATATCCAAATCATCATTTCTTGATGTCCTAACTCATAACTGATATACAGCAACGCTAGAATAGTCAAGGCTATTGGCAAAGAAAGAATACGAGATAATGAGTGTATACGCATATATATAATTTAGATCACAATATACGTAACGCTAATTTTTTCTTAGATCGTCTTTTTATAGACTAATTAGTTTTTACAAATATTTTTTAGCCGCTTGAATAACAGGTGATTCAGATGCTCCATCTCGTGTAACGTATGCTACAATCTCAATATGGCTGAGATCATATGCCGGTGATGCATTAGTTGGAATGGGGAAAGAATATGTTTTACTTATGGCCTCATCCGCAGGAAGGTCAGATCCTAAAATATCTCCAAGAGGCGCAGTAAACATATGACGCAATACATGCTCGTGTTCATAATCCTCAATAATATTTCCATTCTCTTCTTGTACATCTTCTATGGCGCCTTGAGTAATAGCTACAGCAAAATTATATCCTCCTTGAAGATCTACTAAAGGTGTAAAATCTATATCTATATTGATCGTTCCTCCACTTTCTTCAGCATCAATTTCTATTTTTATTTCCGCAGGATCTTCGAGTTCTTGTTGGATTAAAGTTTCCCAATCATCTACATCATAGGCTAAAAACGGAGAACTATTAAACGATCTTCTATTAATTGCCGCAGCCGGTTTTCCTAAAAATGGAGTATTGTTTTCTATCGTACGAGAAAAATCTGTTCTAAAGTCATATAGACTCTCATCTAATGGCGTAGTGAGAAAATCTCCATGAATAGCTACTACTACTAATTGTTCTCCAAATTGTTCTAATAGCCTTTTTGCTTCAGCGGCTCCAGTTGGACAGTTAGGACATTTTACGCCTGTTAATTCTTGAAGGAGGACTACCTTTAAAGTAGAATCACCATCAACAGGTCCAGTCGGTCCTGAAGGTCCCATTGGAACCACAACAGGTACTTCGTCACAAGAGATAATTGTAATACTTAATACCGCAAGAAAACAGAGTAAAAATTTGTTGAATGCAGACATAATATTTTAGTTTTTTCTTATTTATAAAATTAGAAATTAGAAGTCATATTAAATCTAACTCCTGAAAAAGCAGGCTCTAATCTACAGACCCCTCCATTACACACTACACCTTCCACCTGCTTAACGTACCTTAAAGAAAATCTGTTGCCTTTATTGATATAAACGGCTCCTACGGTTGGATATAATATTTTCTTCTTTTCCCCATCTGCTTCGGTTGGTATTTCATCCTTCTTAGGGTTTGGTGCACTATTGTACATTCCACTTAACTCAAACAACCAATGCGGTGCTAATCCTACTTCTATTAATGCGAAAGCCCAACTTCCAAAATCTTGGTCTGTTGCCATAAATTGTGATTCGAGCCTAATAGATTTTTTTCTCGAAAATTTGTATAAAACATCCACGAAAGGAGTCACTGTTGTTACGGTAGGTACTGTTGGCTTTTGCTCATATACTTCCTGGTTATAGTTTTGCAGTTGGACTCCTCCTGTAATGGCCATCTTTCTCCCTCTTTTATATTGCACTTCTATGTACTCTTCGCTGTATAAATCTAGACCATCAAGTGTCTGTATGTTAGAGTAATTTACATTGGCACTCCAACTTTTATTGAATTTATAACTAGCATCAATCTGAAGTGCTTGCTCACTTAAAAGTTGAGTCGCCGGATTATACCTAGAAGTTAATCTATATGTATTAAGTCTATTCATGGGCGGCACAAAATTTACCAAACCGAAATTCAACCTCAGTGTTGGATCAGATCTAAAATCAAAGTTTTCTGTTCGTTTTGCTTCCACCGTTAGGCCTAATTTTCCAAGTGCAAATCCGAATGAATTATAAATTACACTTCCACTTTCTTTCACATATTTTCCAAATGTTGGATCTGCTCCATTGGGTCTTTGTCTTAACTCTTCAGGATTAAAAAATACTTCTGGCGACTTATATGCTGCTTCTACATACCAAGTAAATCCTTTATAAGTAAGGGTATTATAAAAAGTAGAAAGGAAGGTGTTATATGAAGGTACTACGACATCTACCTTTTCGTAATTTTTAATAACATTTACTAGAGAGTTTACCGTCTCGTCATTATGTGTTCGGTTTACGATTCCAATACCAGGAGCAAACGTAATTGGACTATCCTCTTTACCAATAGCTTTATATCCTTCTAAGTAGGCACCTTTAACATTTCCTGGATTTACATCAAATAAAAATTTCTGTCTTCCTATAAATCCTTTGATATTCCAGTTTTCGCTCAGTTTGTATTTGACACTCCCCCCAAATAAGGCATTATCAAATAATTGTGGACGAATCTCATACGCTTGATAGATAATACCGCTGCCTATCTGATCATAGAGGTAACCAGCTTCTATCTGTAGTTTGCCTGTAGTCCTTTTAATAAACCATCTTCCTATGCCTTGGTCTGTGTAAGATCCTGTTGGGTTCAGTAGGTTAGAGTTATTAAACATATCAAACCTGACACCCATATCATATCCTTTAATGCTATAATTAAGGTTAAGCCACATCTCACCACCTGTGAGCTGCTTATCATATTGGGGGATATTTGCAGCTCCTATGACAGAATCTCTTTGAAAGAAATTGAAATTCGTCTCTAGACTACCTGACAAAACGCCTTGTTCAAAGACATTCTGGTCTTGCGAATAAGCTGAAAAGCCTATTAAAAGTATCGCCACGGATAGCAGTAAATTCTTCATTTTATTGATTTGGTTAGTAGTTGTATTCACAATATCGTCTTTATTTAACAGTAATTTAAGCCCTCTACCTTATGAAGTAGGAACTTGCATTTATTAATATATCGTTATTGTGTTTGTATTGACATGAATAATAAAACTTTGTACTTATTATTGTAACTCAATAATATTGCAAACAAAACTAAAAAATAGATATGAAGCACTTACTTCTAATACTAACAACTTTCGTATTAATGTCTGCTACTCTTACAGGCGACAAAAAAATGCCGAGTGCAGAACTTAAAACTCTCGAGGGAAAGACTGTAAACATCCAGGATTACGTAGGCAAAGGGAAGCCCGTAGTAGTTAGTTTCTGGGCTACTTGGTGTTCTCCATGTAAAAAAGAATTAGATGCTATCGGAGAGATCTATCCTGATTGGGTAGACGAATATGGTGTGGAATTATTAGCTATAACTATAGATAATGCGAGAGGAATGGCTAAAGTACCTGGTATGGTTGGCTCTAAAGGCTGGGAATACACTGTTCTTTCAGACAGTAAGCAGACTTTGCAACAAGCGCTTAATTTCCAAACTATTCCACAAACATTCTTAGTAGACGGCGATGGATCTATTGTATATACCCACAATGGATACAATCCAGGAGATGAGTACGAGCTAGAAGATAAAATAAAAGCATTAGTGTCTAAATAAGACCCTATATCTAAATACTATTAAAACTCCATATTGAGCAATCGGTATGGAGTTTTTTATTTGGATGTGAGTACTCTTGGTTTAGTCGTGCGCGCATATTTGACCATAGATGCATATATATTATCAACATTTCTTAGCACACCTGATTTTGATTCAATCCTCAGTTAACACTATGTTAAACTGGAGTTCTTTATAATACCAACATTCCAATTTACCGTTTCTTATATCACGAATGTTTTCGTAGTTTAATAAAGATATAGTAAATAGAAATAGATGAAACAGATAATAACTTTCACCCTAGCAGGAGTAATTGGTGGTTTGATGGTCTTAACTGGACTAAAACTCACCGAAACTCCGAGAATCATAGAATCAAATACACCAGCGCAAATTATACAAGCATCTAATGAGATAAGTAATGGACTTAATACGGATTTTGTGCGCGCTTCCGCTATAGCGACAGATGCAGTAGTACACATTGCTGCAGAAGAAAGTAAAAGCCTTGCAATGCAGAGGCATCAAGAAAGTAGAAGAAATAGAAGCAGATCCCCTTTTGAAAGATTCTTTGGTGCTGATGATTTCTATGGAAACAATTTCTATAGACCCAAAAGCGGATCTGGGTCTGGAGTAATCATATCTACTGATGGTTACATTGTAACGAATAATCACGTAGTAGGCTTTGCAGACGTAATCAGCGTTACCTTAAATGATGGAAGAGTAATGAAAGCGACTAAAATCGGTACTGATCCATCTTCTGACCTAGCAGTAATTAAAATCGATGGGGTAAGCGAACAGTTTCCTAAGATTGAGTACGCTGATAGTGATCAAGCACAAGTTGGTGAATGGGTATTGGCAGTGGGAAGTCCATTCGGATACCTTAAATCAACAGTTACCGCAGGAATTATAAGTGCCATAGGTAGGGATCTCGATCTGATAGAAGGCGAAAAAACAATAGAAGAGTTTATCCAAACTGATGCCGCAGTAAATCCAGGAAATAGTGGTGGGGCCTTGGTCAATGCCTCTGGAAAATTGGTGGGAATTAACTCTGCGATTGCAACACCTACGGGTACATACGCAGGATACTCTTTTGCCATTCCTTCCAATTTGGCTAAGGTGATTATTAAGGATATAATAGAAAATGGGGACATAGAGCGCGTAAATCTTGGAATTGAAGGATATGATGTAAAAGACGTAAAAGAAGATTTTAACCTATCTGAAAGCAACGGATTCTATGTTGACGATGTCTATAGAGGGAGCGCCGCTCAGTTTGGAGGAATTTTGCCTGGTGACATCATAAAAAAAATAGATGATCAACAAACTGATGAACTAGAAGACATTAAACGTGTTATGAAGTTTAATAAAGTGGGCGACGTAGTGAAAATAGATGTGATTCGAAATGGAGCCAAGAAGACAATTAAGATAAAATTAAGAAAGTCTATGTAACAATATATTACCAACAGAAGTTATATAGTCAAAGAAAACCGAAAGGTAATCTAAAGATAAAAGTTGGTTTTTCGTTTTGTTTTGATGCGCCTGCTCTACCCAAGAGCAGGCGTTATTTTTTGAATAGTTTCTCATCCATTCAAGATCAAGAAAAATAAAAGGATCCAAATTATTTAAAGCGTATTACTATACCCTCTTTTTAAGTATGACACTAGCTCTGATAGGATAATGATCAGAATATCCATTTTTTATTAAGTTATAATCCAAAATATCAAAGGCATCATCGGTCATTATATAGTCAATTCTCAAAAAAGGAATTCGACCACCATATGTACTTGAAATCCCTAACCCCTTTTCACAAAATGCATCAGACATAGATTCGCTTAAAGTACTATAAGTAAATGAACTTGGAGGGTCATTGAAATCTCCAGTCAAAATAACTGGATGCGGAGATTTAATCATGTGTGCTTTGACCTTTTTGGCTTGTTCACTTCTCTTAACATTTGCATTTTTATATTTCCCTAATATGCCTCCAATTCCAGACCATGTTTCTTTTTCATTCAGATTTACATTATCCAAAACTTCTACTGCATCTTTCGAAATATTATTAGAATATAAATGAACGCTATACACTCTTATCGTATCTGCAGGAAGAATAATATCAGCCCATACACAAGAATTGGTATTGGTACCAAAGTCTATTTGTCCTTGATCACCCAAAGGAAATTTACTCCATAATGTTGCACCCTTCTTTTCCAGTTTGTGCTTATAAATATCTCTGAATCCTTTAGCAATTATCTCTCTACCAAAAAACCCAGTTTCCTGTGTACAAAGAACATCAACATCATTATGCTTCTTTAAAAAATTTACAAACTCTGCAGATCTTTTGGTTCTTTTTTGTTTGTCTCTCGAATAGGCCCAGCCAGCATTTTGAATGTTATAGCTCATCACATTAATGACATGAGGAGAGCTATTAGTAGAAGTAGAATTAAACGTCGCAAAACTCATTAGATAGTTCCACCCTACAAATATACTAAGTAGACTAAGCCAACTTTTACTTGGTTTAGTAATCAACCAATAAATAAGAAATATGACATTAATTGTGAGAAAGACTGGATAGAATAATCCAAAAAAAGACAATGGCCAAAATTTAATAGGATCAATAATAGGAGAAATATAAGATAGCAATAAAGCTATAGTTATGATTATATTTAGATACCACAATATTTTTCCGAACAACTTCACCTACAAATAATTATTTCTTACTCGCTTTAAATAAAATTTCTTTCTCTTCATCGGTGAGACTATCATAGCCCTTTACTTTTATCTTGTCTAGTATAGCATCTACTTGATTTTGAAGATCACCGTTTGATTCTCTTCGTTTCTTTTTAACTTCCGTTTTTCTTGTAGCCACATGGCTCACTTTTAAAGCGGATTTTTTTCTAGGTGCGGTACCATTCATACGCTCAGATACCCAAGCTATAGTATCTTGCATTGGCTCTGTAACATCTGATCCATTTCTGAGCTTCCATACATAAAAAAATCCGAAAGCTAATCCACCCAAATGACCCCAAGCGCCACCTACATTAGAATTTCCTTGAGTACCCAAAATGTTGATAAAAATAACCGCAGCAGCAATCCACTTAATTTTCACATCTCCTAAAAATAATAATCTAACTGTATAGTCTGGTGATGTCGCCGCAGCTGCAGCTACAATACAAAGAACTGCAGCCGAAGCACCGTGCGCATTTCCAGGTCCTACATTAGAGCTAAAATAGGAAGCCAAAAAATAAACTACTGCTCCTGCAAATCCACCCAAAAGATACAGCGGTAAGACTCTTCTATCATTCAATAAATCTCCCACTATCCTTCCAAACCAATATAATATCAACATGTTAAAAGCCATGTGCCAAAGCCCAACATGTGAAAACATATGGGTAATAATTGTCCATGGTCTTGTCAATAATTGCAATGGACTAGAAGGAAAATAAACCCAATTGCTAAATGAGTTATACAAGTCTGGTGCAAATGCATTAAATAAAGCCAAAAACATAAAAACACCCACATTAATTAAAATGATGCGTGTAATCATATTTCCTGACCGGAAGTTGTGTTTTATATCGTCTATTATAGAAGTCATCATAAGCGTCCGTCTATCTTAAGCTTTGCATTTTCCAAATAAATTTTATCATAATAAATCCAACTATCGCCCCACCTAAATGACCCCAATGTGCAATACCTTGTTGAAATCCTGTTACTCCAGAAAAAAGACCTAAAGCAATCAACCCTATAGCTAAAAATTTTGCCTTAATCGGAATCGGTGGAATAAGTAGCATCAATTTCATATTGGGAAACAATGTTGCAAAAGCAATCAGTACCCCATATACTGCCCCAGAGGCACCTAAGATACTCCCATTAAGTACATAATTTAGTTCTCCTAATTCACCTCTATAATTTCTTCCACTATTGAGAATGGCTAATCCTTCGCTAGTCACAGTGCTAATTTCTACAGGATCTAAACCTGTTGCGATTGCTTGATATTCAAACCATTTGATTCCCATATGTAAAATAACAGCACCAAAACCACTCAAAAAATACAATTGTAAAAATCTCTTAGCGCCCAGTACTTGTTCGACTAGTGGTCCTAAAAAAAATAAAGTCATCATGTTAAATAATAAGTGCTGAAAATCAGCATGCATAAACATGTTACTAATTATTTGATAAGGTTTAAAATTTTCCGACAAAGGAAAAAACATGTTCCCCATACTTTTTATGCTGTCAGGCAAAGCCATTGTGCCCACAAATACTATCACATTGATGATTAGTAAATTTTTAACGACGTCTGTTAATCTTCCCATATTAAGATGTAAAACGTTTTAATAAGTCATCTAATTCCATTGTGATAAAACATTTTCTTCCATTCGGACTTTTGTAAGGAACCGTACAAGCAAATAACTGATCTATCAATTCGTGCATTTCATCCGTCGAAAGAGCATTACCACGTTTAATACAAGCCGCATTGGCCATAGATCTTGCTAAATTTCGATCAATGCCTAGTTGTAATTCCATATTAGAATGATATTGCTGCAAAAGTGTATCTAATAGTTTTTCTGGAGATTGCTTATTGAGACCCACAGGTAATCCATGTATAATAAAACTATTCTTACCAAAGTGTTCAATCTCAAAACCTATTGCATTCACCTTATGCAATATGTCTTGTAATAAAGCGGCATCTCCAGGAGTCAAATCAACAGAAATCGGAAAAAGTTGTTTTTGAGACATCCCTACATGTTGATTTAATTGATCGAGATATCCCTCATACAATATACGCTCATGAGCAGCCTGTTGATCGATTAATAGAAAACCAGACTTGATCTGATTGACGATGTAAGTATTGTGCAATTGATAAGGTTCCTTTCGACTTTTACTTTCGATTTTTATAGGCTGATCATCATCCTGCGACATAAGATTACTTTCCACAGTAATCGCTTGATCTTGGTTAGCGCCTGCTTGAAGATCTTTATATAAATCTTCCCAAGAATTAATATTATCCTTTTGTCGCTGAGTAAGTTTTGGTCCTGGTGATATTCCTCCACTTTGTTCGCGTTCTACTCCATCACTTCTCATATCATGAGTCATGCGCGTCGAGAAGTTAGAGTCCATTCCAAAATCGAGAGTAGGTGTGACCGTATAAGCACCCAATGCATGTTTGACAGATACTTTTACAAAATTATAGATCAATCTTTCTTCTTCAAATTTTATCTCAGTCTTAGTAGGGTGAACATTAATATCTATCATCGACGGGGATAGCTCTAAAAATATTACATAGAATGCATAGTTGTCTTTTGGAATCAATTCATCATAGGCCAATCGAATAGCATGATTTAGATAATTACTCTTTATAAATCTTTTATTGACAAAAATATATTGATCGCCTTTCTTCTTTTTAGCCGCTTCTGGTTTAGATATAAATCCTGACAACTTCAGAATATCGGTATCTTCACTTACTGGAACTAATTTATCGTTAATGGTCTTACCAAATACTCCAACAATTCTTTGGCGCAAGTTTGCCGGTGGTAAATGATATACTTCATTACCATTATGGTAAAGCGTGAAGAAAATTTCTGGATGAGCTAGCGCTAACCTATTGAATTGATCAATGATATGTCGCAATTCTACGGGATCCGACTTTAAAAACTTACGTCGAGCAGGAACATTATAAAATAGATTCTTTACAGAGAAACTAGTACCAACATGTGTCTCGATAGGTTCCTGCTTTTTTACCTTAGATCCTTCTATTAGGATCCGTGTCCCTAACTCATCTTCGGCAGGTTTAGTCAGCATTTCTACTTTGGCAATCGCGGCTATAGAAGCCAATGCTTCTCCACGAAAACCCATAGAACTAATACTAAAAAGATCATTGGCCTCACGAATTTTGGAAGTGGCATGTCTCTCAAAGCTCATTCTAGCATCAGTTGCTGACATACCTTTTCCATTATCCAGGACTTGAATTAAAGTCTTGCCTGCATCTTTTATTATTAACTTAATCTCTTTACTTCCTGCGTCTAAGGCATTTTCCATTAGCTCTTTCACTACAGAAGCCGGCCGTTGGATTACTTCTCCTGCGGCGATTTGGTTTGCAATAGAGTCTGGAAGGAGCTGAATGATATCAGCCATAAGTATCTTTTATTAGAATATGATAATAAATGGAACGCAAGATACATTAGCTATTATTGAAATGCTAGGATATTCGTCGAAGGTATTCGACATTGTATCCACAATATATCCATGACACTTTATCCTTAGTGCTTCATGTAGGTTTTGACATGATTCTATAAAAAAATAAGACGGAAGAAGAGGTCATTATATATTACATTAAATTATTTCCCATATAATATTCTGACATACATAAAATAAGGCTAATTTCGCAGATTAATTTATCCATATGCATTATCCAGAACGTTACCTAGTTACCGCAGCACTTCCCTACGCTAATGGTCCATTACACATAGGCCATTTAGCCGGTGCTTATATTCCAGCTGATATTTACGTAAGATTCCAAAGGATGATGGGAAAGGATATCGCTTATATATGCGGATCTGACGAAAACGGTGCTGCTATTACCCTCAGAGCCTTAAAAGATGGTAAAAAACCTCAAGAAATAGTGGATGAATATGACTCCATTTTCCGGAAGTCGTTTGAAGAGATGGGCGTTTCTTTCGACATGTTCCATAGAACTTCAGCTCCACTTCACCATGAAACAGCACAAGAGTTTTTTAAAACCCTTTATGAGAAAGGAGAATTTAAAGAAGAAACCTCTGAACAATACTACGATCAAGAAGCCAATCAATTCTTAGCGGATAGATATATTAAAGGTGAATGCCCTAAATGTGGTCATGACGCCGCTTATGGTGACCAATGCGAAAACTGTGGATCAACACTTAGTCCAACAGAACTCATTAATCCTACTTCAACAATTACAGGATCTCAACCCGTTTTAAAAACCACTAAACATTGGTACTTACCTTTAGATAAGTATGAAGGCTGGCTAAGAGAATGGATAACGGAGGGTACTTTAGATGGCAATCAACTACATGATCCTGAAAAATGGAAAAATCATGTTCTCGGACAATGTAAATCTTGGTTAGATGGTGGGCTACATCCGAGGTCCATGACTAGAGATTTAGATTGGGGTGTAGATGTCCCTCAAGATATTGAAGGCTCAGAAGGTAAAAAATTGTATGTCTGGATGGATGCACCCATAGGATATATCTCCGCCACAAAAGAGTGGGCCAAAAACAACAATAAAAACTGGGAAGACTATTGGAAGGATGATAAAACTGAATTGATTCATTTCATCGGTAAGGATAATATTGTTTTCCATTGTTTAATTTTCCCTTCTATTCTTCATGCGCATGGCGGATACATTCTACCTAAAAATGTTCCTGCCAATCAATTTATGAATTTAGAAGGAGACAAAATATCTACTTCTAGAAATTGGGCGGTTTGGGTACACGAATATCTTGAAGACTTTAAAGGTCAACAAGATGAATTGAGATATTATCTCACCAAGAACATGCCTGAACTAAAAGATAGTGAATTTACTTGGTCAGGTTTCCAAGAAATGAATAATAATGAATTAGTAAATAATCTAGCCAATTTTGTTAATCGAGTAATTGTGCTTACTAATAAGTACTATGATGGTATAGTCCCAGAGTTTGATCAAGATTTGATGATTATAGGACCAGAAGGTGAATCAGAAACAGCTTTCCACGATAGTGAAATTCTAAGATTATTTGATGATGTTCATGTACTCTGTCAGCATATTCGAGATTATGATTTTAGAGCAGCTCTTGGGCAACTGATGCTAATCTCCTCTAAAGGAAATCAAATTTTGCAATTTAATGAGCCTTGGAAATTACAAAAAACAGATCCAGAAACGGTTAAGGTAGTAATGAATTTAGCGCTTCATTATGTAACCGTTTTGAGTACAGTAATGCGGCCATTTTTACCATTCACATCCGACAAGCTCCAAAAGATGTTGAATCTTGAGGCCATACAAGAAAAGGATGAATTGCTTAGCATGTTAGATTTACTTGCAGCAGGAGAACCACTACTAAATGCGGGTCATAAAATAAATGAACCTATCCACCTTTTCAGTAGAATAGATGATAAAGTAATTGCTGAACAAAAAGCAAAATTGGTTAAACCAACAGAAGAAAAAATAGAACCTACTGCTCCTATTACAAAGAATGCAGAGCCGATGAAAGATGAAATTGCTTTTGATGATTTTATGAAATTAGATATTCGCACCGCGACTATTCTTACTGCAGAAAAAGTTAAAAAAGCAGACCGGCTACTAAAGTTAGAATTGGACTTAGGTTTTGAAAAAAGAACTGTAGTTTCTGGTATTGCTGAACATTATACTCCTAAAGAAGTAGTGGGAAAACGTGTTTCAATTTTAGCCAACCTTGCACCCAGAAAAATTAGAGGGGTCGAGTCTAAAGGAATGATTCTAATGGCAGAAGATGCAACAGGAAAGTTAAGTTTTGTAAGTCCAGAAGATGGTTGGCAAAATGGTGCTACAGTTAGATAATTTTTATAAAATAATTTTCACAGAATAGTTCCTCTTTTTATAAGTCTTTATAATTACTTAGTATCAATTGAATAACTCTATTTAAATTTATCAATTGATTACTTAGATCAACTTCTAAACAAAAAATTAAGAGAAGTCTCTAAGAGTTTGCTATAGCTATTGTATACATAGATATCTTTAATCCCGGAAATTTTTTCTTCAACGACAGTGCACATGACTCCAGAGTTGCACCAGTAGTCACTACATCATCTACTAACAAAATATGACTTTGATTCAGATCAATTCTATCAGATACAAAAAAAGATTCGGCGACATTATTAATTCTCTGTATTCTAGTCTTTGAGGTTTGAGAAGAGGTATTTTTAATCTTAAGTAAAACATCTATTCGATAAGGAATATTAGTGAACGTTGATAGGCCCTTAGCAAATGCCTCACATTGATTATATCCTCTTATACTCTTTTTAGTTTTATGTAAAGGTACTGGTATAATTAAATCAATATCATCCAAATAATTCTCTTTTGTAATATGTTCAGCAGACATTCTACCTAACATTTCACCTATGAAAAACTTTCCGCCATACTTAAGATTGTGTAATAATTCTTGGACGGCACCTTCTTTTCGAAAGTTTAAATATGCGGCGCCTTTTTCAATGGATACCCTTCCCAAAAAATGATCAGTAAATTTGTTTTCATCAATTAAATGATGATCCGAAATAGGCAAATTATACATGCAATCAGTACATAGAAGATTATCATGACTTAACTTGTTGTGGCATCCTTCACAAGTCTGAGGAAATATATTATTTACCAATCTAATTAATTGCTCGCTTACATTCATACTCCAAATATAAGTCAAACCAACTTAAAATGCTTTCCTATTCTTCCAAAGCCTCGAAGATTTCATCAAGATCCTCATAACTCTTCACTCCTACTTTTTCTTCTTGACCACCACGTAATACTAAACCTTCTATACCTAATTTCAAAATGCTATCAATATCATTTGCTCCAAAACCGCAATCTAAATAGATTTTATTTGCCGTGCACAACTTCTTTAGATGATCTATTTGAGCTTGCGTAAATTCTTTAAACGGTAGTATTGATTTCGCTATATAAGTACGATTAGATTCCACCTTATCCAAGGTTTCGTCTAGTAATATGGTCTGAAATATTTGCCAGTCACTATCATTTAAATTCTTATTAGCAAAAGGACCTATAATAAGATGATCTATGGACAAGGCCATTAACTGCTCATTGATATCATTCCAATCCTCTAGACCAGAGTATTGCGCAATGCTTATCGGACCTTCCACCCAATCCATAATTTCCTTGATTTGAGTAAGATCTACATTTGGAAGAGTAAGATTATAAGAAATATAATCCACTAACCATGCAGCAAAGTACCTTGCATCAGTTAGGTTTTGTAAATCGGCAGCTATGATTTTTGTCTTTAACATATGACTTGTTATATAATCATGATACCACAAATGTAATGGTTTTAATAAGAACCGAATTTATTATATCTTGTTCTTTTTATTCTCTATAACCACTTATAAGACATATGACAAAACTCAAAAATAATTATTACCAATCTGTATATGATGTTACTTGTCTAATACCAAAAGGTAGAGTAAGTACATATGGATCTATTGCTGATTATCTCTCATTAGGTTCTGCTCGAATGGTGGGTTGGGCACTTAATCAAGTTCATGCATCAGAACAAGATGTTCCTGCCCATCGAGTGATTAATAGAAAAGGAGAATTAAGTGGTCGAATGCACTTCCAAACACCAACTCTAATGCAAGAATTACTGGAAGCCGAAGGAATAGAAGTTGTTGAAGATAAAGTGGTCAACTTTAAAGAATTATATTGGCATCCAGAAGAAATAGAATTTTAAAGTGAAGAATATTCTCCATATGATATCTGGGCCTCGCAACTTATCTACGGCCATAATGTATTCGTTTAATAATCGAAAAGATACATTAGGTATAGACGAACCCTTTTATGCCCACTATCTAGCTACTCATCCAGAAATCAATCACCCAGGAAGAGAAGAAATCATCAAAAGTCAATCTACAAACGCTGAAAATGTAGTCTGTGAATTGTTTGATAAAGCTAAAAAAAAGCCATTCTTCTTTATAAAAAATATGGCTCATCATTTACAAGGTTTGAATCTTGATTGGTTAGATCAAGTTCAAAATATTTTTTTGATTAGACAACCGCAAAAACTCATTAATTCGTTTGCCAAAGTAATTGATAATCCTACTATAAAAGATATTGGCCTTAAAGATGAATACGAACTATATCAGCACCTAACTCAAAAAGGAGAAAATCCTATCGTTGTCGACTCTGGCGATTTACTAAATGATCCTGAAAAAATACTTACCAAAATGTGTACGGCACTTCAAATTCCTTTCATGCATGAAATGTTAAGTTGGAAATCAGGTCCCAGAAAAATTGATGGTATATGGGCGCCTTATTGGTATAGTAATGTTCATAAGTCTACGGGATTTTCTAGACAAAAAACAAGTGTTGAAAAAATGCATAAAAAATACGAACCATTACTTAATGAAGCACTACCTTATTATGAAGTCCTTTACAAAGAAGCAATAAAATAAAACTATGTTACAAAAATCAGATCCTAGAAATGCGAATATAAAAATTTATGTAGATGGAGAAATTGTCCATAGAAATGATGCCAAAATATCAGTTTTTGATAGTGTAGTGCAAGGAGGTGATGCGGTATGGGAAGGTCTTCGTGTGTATAAAGGTGGTATCTTCTGCTTAGATAGACATTTAAATCGATTAATGGATTCTGCCCAAGCTATGGCATTCGTAGATATACCCAGTAAAGAAGAAATTAGGAAAGCTCTGTCTGCTACTCTGATCGCCAATAGTATGACGGATGATGTTCATATACGACTAACCTTAACTAGAGGAAAGAAAACCACTTCTGGTATGGATCCAAGGCTTAATATTTTCGGACCTACATTAATTATTGTGCCAGAATACAAACCACCAGTGTACGATAATGAAAATGGTATTTCTGTTATTACTTCCTCTATTAGGCGTAATTCACCCAATAATTTAGACTCCAAAATTCACCACAACAATTTAATAAATAACATCCTTGCTAAAATTCAATCTAATGTAGCAGGAGCTGATGCTGCGCTTATGCTAGACAATTATGGTTTTGCAGCAGAATTAAATGGTACTAATGTATTTATTATTAAAGACGGAAATATTTTTACTCCTCATGCTGATGCTTGTTTGCATGGTATTACTCGAGGCTTGGTAATTCAGCTAGCCAGAGAAAATAAATTCCACTGTATTGAAAAAAATATCTCACTTACTGAAATGTATTCTGCTGATGAGGTGTTTTGTACAGGAACTATGGGTGAATTAACACCTATTATGGCAATAGATGGTCGCAAAATTCAGAATAAGTCTGATGATCGGATATTACCAAGGCTTATTCAAGCGTTTGAAGAGTCAATTCATAAATACACAGAAAAGCTTTAAGCAAATTTATATGAAAAAATTAATTGGAAGTATCACCCTACTCTTTGCTTTTGCATTAACAAGCTACGCCCAATCGGACCCAACTGGTATCTGGAAGAATATTGATGATGAAGATGGTAAGGTAAAATCACACATAGAGGTATATTCGGAAGATGGTGTTTTAAAAGCCAAAGTTGCCAAGTTGCTAGATAATGCCACATTGACCGTATGTAATAAGTGTAAGGGAGAAAAGAAAGGAAAACCTTTGGTAGGTATGGAAATTATGTGGGATCTAACGCCTGACGGCGATAACCAATGGAGTGGTGGCATTATTATGGACCCCAAAAAAGGGAAAGAATACAAGTGTAAAATAGAGTTGGTAGAAGAGAATAAGCTCAAAGTAAGAGGATATGTAGGATTTCCCACCTTTGGAAGAACACAATATTGGTATCGCTTAGAGTGATCGTGAATTGACTTTATGACGACACAATATTTTTGAATTGAGGATGGTTTAATAGGTGATAACACCATTAGCTAACTGAATTAACCATATGACGCATAACTACACGCCTGAATTACTTATTAAATACGTTTATGGAGAGACCGACATCGCAGATAGAATAGAATTAGAGTACCATTTAGAGCACAATACTCAAATCAGAGTTCAGTATCTAGATATACTTAATTCTTATAAAAATGTACCTAAAGTCTCTTTTAGTCCTAAAAAAGCAACTTTAGCAAGCATTTTAAACTATAGTGCATCGACTTCTCTAGAGACCAATTACTAATAAGAATTCTTAAGAAATCTAAGACCTGCTGTGAAAACAGCGGGTCTTTTTTTGCAACTAACTAGTCAATTCAATCGAATTACGACTCCTCATCCAGCCAATTCCATAATTGGGGGTTTTCACTAATTTATAATGTTTAACTTTGTAGTGTTGCAATTGAGTCCCTTACTTATTCATTTTTAAGTTTATACTTTAAAAAGTAATTTAACGTGTATAATCTTGTTATTCAGCTTCTTAACGAAGTGAATAATCAAATATAGGGTCCGCTTTGATAAAAAAACTATTTTCATTTTTCGTTTTCACTTATATTTTTAGTCCTTTCGTTACGGCTCAAGTAACAGCTGATTTTTCTGCTTCGGTAACACGATCTTGTGTAAGTACACAGGTACAATTTACCGACTTATCCTCAAGTAGTAATGGTGATATAGTCGATTGGGAATGGGATCTCAACGGCATTTTTGCTAATAAAAAAAATCCTAGCATCATATTCACCGATCCAGGAGGCTATGATATCTGTCTTATAGCAATAGACATTGAGGGTAATAGAGATACACTTTGTAAAGAAGATTATGTCATTATTTGGGAAAAACCAGTGGCTTCCTTTATAGCAGATGAACCTGTCGGATGTTCTCCTCATGAAGTCACTTTTACCAGTACAAGTACATCTTTAAATGGATCCATTACTGAAGCAATTTGGGATGTCGGAGGATCTACAAATCTTGTGATTCTTGATGATATAGATTCAATGATTACCAGTACTTATATATCGCCAGGTACATATGGAGCGTCGCTTCTAATTAAAGATGATAAAGGCTGTACAGCAAGTGTAAATGTTGGAGAAGCCGTAACTGTCTATCCCAAGCCTTCAATAGACTATTCTTTTGAGGTGATCAGTGGTTGCGAGCTTCCTTGGGAAGTTAGCTTTACCAACCTAATGCCTGACCCAAATACGAACTACTCATGGGATTTTGGCAACGGACAAACCTTTGACGGTCCTAATCCTCCAATTATAACTTATGATACCATCGGAAGTTTCGATCTGATCGTTGCACTTGAGAGAAATGGTTGTGTTGATACCATTAAAGAAAACGGTATAATTAATCCAGGTGCAGCACCTGATTTTAATGTCGATCCACCTGGTGCATGCGTTAATACACCGCTTAGATTTTCAGAAACTTCACAAATTCTATCTGATAGTATATTTTGGGATTTTGGTGATGGTACCTTTAGCGAATTATCGTCTCCTATCCATACATACGATTTGGCCGACTGCTATCAAGTAAGCATGATCCGCTATTCAGGTGACTGCATAGACACCATTGTAAAACCCTGCTTACAAATCAATCCCTCTCCAAATATTAATGTTGAAATAGATAACCAGTTTGCTTGTAGCCTTCCAGTTGAAATTGGCTTTAGTGGAGAATCAGATCAATCCGGATCCTATTTATGGACATTAACAGGATTACAAAATGATAAAGAGCTTTTTGGGGATACTACGTCAATTTTAATTAATGAAAATGGTGATTTTGCTGTAGAACTGAATTTCATTTCTGACCAAGGTTGTACCGTCGATATCGAAAATCTAGATGTTATTATAGAAACTTTCGAAGCATCATTACCAGATAATTCCATCGAAGGATGTAGTCCACTTGATGTTTCATTGGTAGACAACATTACGTCCAACTTAGAAATTGTGAAATGGGAATGGTCCGTTCTAGGAAACACTACCTTTTCTTTTGATGTTGAGAATCCTAATTTCACGATTACAGACACTGGAAGGTATGATGTTCAATTAATTGTCGAAAATGAAATAGGTTGTATTGATACCGTTATTATAGAAGAATATATTAAAGTGGGTATTCCTCCAGAAGTAGACTTTTTTGCTTCGCCACTTGAAGATTGTATTTTGACACCGAAGAATTTTACCTCTCTTTCTAGTAGTTATGCAGATGCTTGGGTTTGGGGAACCGATGGCACCGACACTATCAGTACCGAAGAATTTCCAACTTTATATTTACCCACAGCCATCGTTTGGGATATTTCACTAACTGCCTACCATAATGGCTGTGCAAATACTATAATAAAGGAAGGGTATATTAATATATTAGAACCCGGAGTAAGCTATGTCATAGAATATGATTGCGATGATCCATATACAATAACTCTTGACGACAGAACAACTGGCGCGGATTCATCTTATTGGGAAATAGAGTTAAGTCCTAATGAAAGAGATACGTTTTTTAATACCAATCTACAAGAGTATACATTTCCTGATAGAGGTAGATATCTTATTAATCATTACGCGATTAATTATGAAACAGGATGCGAACATTATCGTATAGATACTATAATTATTACCGACCCTCAAGCTATAATGGCACTAGATACTTTAAGTGGTTGTGCTCCACTTAATATAAATGTAACTGGTGAAAGTCAAGATGCATTACAAATAGAATACATTATTCCTGGAGCTACGATCGATAGTTCATTATCCGTATTAGATCCTATACTAACCTATAATGAAAGTGGTCCTTTCCTTGGACCAAAATTGGTGATTACTGATTATCATGGATGTCAAGACAGTATTCAAATTATTGACTCTGTCCTGGTCAATGCCGCTACAGCTATTCCAGAATATGAAGACGGCGTATGTGTTCCGGACTCTTCAGAATTAGTCGACTTAAGTGTAGATCGACTTGGAGAAATTATTGATCGTAGATGGTATTTCGATAATGCAAATATAATTTCTAATGAAGAATCACTTTATGTACAAATTACTGAAAATAAATTCTATAATTTGAGTCTTGTTGTTACAGATGATTGGGGATGTAAAGATAGCATCTATGTGAATCAAAGCATCTACGGCTCTTTACTGAATCCTAATTTTTCGACTCCAGACACATTAACTTGTACTAATAATACTATTCGATTTTTTTTAGAAAACGAACAACAAGATATAGTAGATTATCTCTGGGACTTTGGAGATGGAAATGTATCAACTGTAAAAAAGCCATTTCACAAATATGAAGAAGAAGGTCAATACACTGTATGTCTTACTATCAATGATATATACAATTGTCCGAGATCAATTTGTTTAGAAAATTATGTGACTGTATTAGATCCTGTTGCCAATTTCTCGGCTGATCCTACATATAAAATTTGCCCACCCTTAATTACTAATTTTGTAAATAATTCAATCAATAGTAATAATTACACCTGGTTATTTGGAGATAATAGTGGAACGTCTGACTTGGAAAATCCTTCTCATATTTATAACGATCCAGGAAGTTTTGACGTCACATTAATAGCCAGTAGTACTAATAAATGTTCTGACACGCTTACCTTAAATGAATATATAAATGTGGACGGTCCTAGCGGAAGTTTTGAATTCGTATCTGACTCTTCTTGTCTACCTTTAACTATTACGCTAATAGCAACATCGAATGATGTATACACATTTGGTTGGGATTATGGTAATGGAGAAACATCAATTTCCGCTATCCCTTCAATAAATGACACAGTAGAATATACATATATAAATACAGGAGCATACAGTCCTAAACTCATTCTATCTGATGGCAATGGTTGTATTAGAAGTTTTACTTCTGATACTGTTTTTGTAAATAGTTTAGAACTAGACTTTAGCACAAATTTAGAAACAAGTTGTACATTGCCTACAACTATTACACTTGAAAATTTAAGCGAATCTAGTAATTCAAATGTTACGTATAATTGGGATATAATAGGTAGTCAAAACTACAATTTTGAAAGCGAAAATGTCAATTTTGAAATAAATGAATTAGGGAGCTATAATGTCTTATTGAGTGCAGCATCAGAAAACTGTATAGATACCATTAGTATGGATTCTTTACTTAATATAGGAAGTACGCCCGTAGCAGATTTCGTTTTGACTTCAGACCAATTATGTCAAGAAGTACTTGCAGTATTCCAAAACAATAGTACGAATGAATATGGTGCGATTGTAAATTACGAGTGGAATTTTGGAGAAGAATTTACGTCAAATGAAGAGCAAGGAGAAATAACTTTCGACACACCAGAAAGTAATATAATTTCTCTTCAGGTTACTACAGAATTTGGATGTACAGACTCCACTAGTCAAATAATAGAAATACTGCCGAATATTGTTCCTTCACTGCCAGAAGACTATACAATGTGTATAGGTGATAGCATACAGATACTTACCTCACTAATAGGAACAGGAATTGAAGAAACAACATTTAGTTGGAGTCCTCAAAACAATCTCTCATGTCACGATTGTATTCAACCTGTCGCCAATCCTATTGATAGCACTATGTATATTCTTACGTCCGAAAATGGCAATGGTTGTATAAGCAATGATACCATGTTAATACATGTTGTCCCTATTCTAGGACCCCAACTTTCACTTAGTATGGATACTATTATTTGTGATAAAGACACCGCCTTTATTTCCATCACAAATTATGACGATGCTCTAAATTATAGCTGGTCTGATTCACCAACTTTAAGTTGCAATGATTGCGAATACGCAAATGCCTATCCAGAAGAAGATACTTATTACTTAGTAACAGTAAGTAATGAATTTGGATGTTTCAAAACGGATAGTCTATTGGTAAAAGTAGAAAGAAACATAAATGATTTTTTACTAGAAGAAAGAGGAATTTGTGAAGACAGTACAACTGTAATATCAGTAGATGAAGCCGTTCTAAATCCAATATGGGAAAGTGAATCAAGTCTATCCTGTAGCGAATGTTATGAAGCTATCGCTGCACCCAACGAAAATCAATATTATTATGTAAATGTAACTAGTCCGGCTGGATGTGCATATAGAGATTCTGTTTACGTTATAGTTGTTCCAGAGTTCTCCATTAGCGTTAGTGAAGATGGACTTATCTGTGCTGGAGAAGAGTTTACTTTATCTTCCACTGGAGTAGGATCAGTTCAATGGACACCTAACCTTAACCTCAGTAATGATACTATATCTAATGTAATTTGCCAGCCCAATGAAAGTACTTTATATACAGTTGCATATACTTTTGACGAATGCATACAATCAGAAAATATCGCAGTAGAAGTAATCTACAAAGCCGACCTAAATGCCACAGGAGATACGATTTGTGTAGACGAATCCGCCCTTCTTACAGCTGAAGGAATCGTAGATAATTATGTTTGGTATGACTCTTCTGAAGAAGTAATTTCAACATCGGATAGCTTAATATATAATACATTAGAAAGCGAATATTTAACCGTTGTTGGAAGATTTGGTCTATGTGAAGAAGATACGGCAATCGTATATGTGAAAGTAGAACCAGAAATCGATGTAACGATAAACACTTTTAACTACGAACTATTCATCAATAGTGCTGAAGTGGTTGATATCGACTATGATGCATCAGCTGATTATATTTATTCTTGGTCACCAGCAGAAGGTCTAAGTTGTAATGATTGTCCAGATCCGAAAATCAAAAATTTGGAACAGGCTATGATATACACACTCACCGTAACAGATCAAAATACTGGCTGTATAATTGAAGAAAATATATCTGTAAGATTTATAAATCTATGT
Source organism: uncultured Saprospiraceae bacterium (assembly GCA_937927575.1). Taxonomy (GTDB): domain Bacteria; phylum Bacteroidota; class Bacteroidia; order Chitinophagales; family Saprospiraceae; genus UBA1994. Next base: position 61,159 of record CALBEE010000058.1, read on the forward strand.
TCTGAAAAAGCGTTTTATATTCCAAATATTTTCTCTCCAAATGGTGATGGTGTTAATGATAATTTCAAAATAATTGCCGAACGACCAGAAGAGTTTAATGAAATAAGATTATTTGATAGGTGGGGAAATCAATTATACGCTAGTGATAATATCCTTGATGCTTGGGATGGCACTTATAAAGGAGAGCCATTGATGCCAGGGGTATATGTTTATCGGATAGACTATACTTGCTTAGAAACTGGCGAACAATTAAATGTCTACGGAGATATAACTGTAATGAGATAAGGTGGATTCATAATTATTCTAAATATTGTTTCAGTCCTGAGTAAACTCCTAAAGTCCAGCTATATGCATCTTTTCCCTGATAGGCGCCGGCCATCTTTTCTGGATCTGTCTCTGATAAGTTATACATTTCTGTAATCCTACCAGTAGCTGTAAATGTATTCTCTATGGTATTCAAATATCTAACAGCAATTTTTTTTGCAAGATCTTTGTGGCCGTAATTATCGAGTCCTTTGACGGCAATATATTGTAGAGGAGCATGAGCATTAGGAGCATCCCATTCATAGTTACTAAAATCATCAGTGTCCATAAGGCCGCCGTCTTTTAATAATGTTCTTTCTACAAACTCGGCCACTCCATCAGCTTGTTCTTGACTACACATCTTTGTAAATAATGGATACAGCATGGCTAACGTAGCTTTACCTGTCCTAGCCTGCTTTTTATAATTTACATCCTCAAAAATTTTCTTTTTACTGTCCCAATGTAAACTATCCAATGACAATTTTCGTACATCTCTTTTCGATTGAATCTCATTAATTTGATCGTCCTTACCTAGAAGATTATACGCTTTAATTAATGTATTTTCTAAATGAAACAATAACGAGTTTAAATCTATAGAAGAAACTTGACGCGAAAATGTAGACCACGTCCTTTTATTATCACCTAACCATCTAGAGCTTCTTTGCCATCCGGATTCCGAATTAGATCTATTTACTCGATACAAATGATTTCCTTCTCTTTTATCACTCAAAAATTTTTCATCTCTAGGGTTATCACTGGGGTCATTATATCGAGTAAGTAATTTATCTCCAATTTTAATGGTATGGCCAATACCGTTATGCTCTGCTATTTCTGCATCTTCTTTGATCCAATAATCATGTTCTTTTTTCAATTGAGAAATATATTCGGAGTATACACTTTCTCCTTCGTGCGTTGCTAATAACTCGACCATATGAGAGAAAAAAGGTTGATTGGACCTAGACGTCATATACGTTCTATTGGTTTCCGGTATATGTCCGATCTTATCTATCAAAAAAGCAAAATTGTCTACCATATCACTTACCATATTCCACTTGCCTTCAGCTGCCAATCCAACCATTATAAAATAGCTGTCCATATATCTCATTTCTAACTGTGCTCCGTTAATTGGTATATATGGATGAGGTAATTCTATCAAAGAAGAATATTGCGGTTGATTAGAGGAGTTGAAGGAAAGTGCAGACCAAAGCTCAGAAGAAAAATCTGAAATACTTTTAGATTGATCCGTAACGAAATTAATTTTCCTAGGAGTAGCCAATTGCCAATGCTCACTAATAAATTTTTGTAGATCAAAATCACTGTTGTTCTTTTGTTTCCTGAAGGCCAGCTTAATATCTTTTATCTCACTCTTAGGAAATCCGTCTGCGATTTGTTTACTAATACCCAATGTATCCAATGATAATATTTCTTCATACATACCACCAAAAATATCTTTCGGTCTTTCTATTCCTGAAGGAGGTGCATACACATAAGGATCTTCACAAGCTGTAAATAAAAAAAGAACCCCAAAAACATATAAAAATCTAGACATCATAAAGCATACTTTTTAGACCATCCCCTAATTTATAAACGGTATCATCATATATACTATTCTATAGATATGCGCTATAATTAATCGGACCAACTATAGATATATCTATACCAAAAATAAAAGACCCACCCGAATAGGTGAGCCTTTCAGCATTCTAAAGTATTTTACTTATCATTCTTCTACTGTGGCATCATCAGCTTGAGGAGTTGACTTCTCTTCAGTTTTCTTTCCTACTAAAGCTGAAGGTAAACTCATCCCACTTTGCTCAAGAAAATCATTTAGTTGTGGTACCATTCCATATAAGCCTTGCACAAAATTACCTACACCTTGTCCATTGCCATTATCATATACAACAATCTTATCGATTTCAATATCCTTAATCGCGTCAGTTTGGATCTTAGCTAATTCCGTAAGTTTATCTATCATTAGATAACCTATTGCACTTTCAGGGTCTCCTCCTGCTGCTTCTACTAACTTTTGGAATCCTTCTGCCTGCTTAGTGAGCAGTTCTTCTTGACCTTTGGCCTGAGCCATATATCGAGCCAATACTGCATCTGCTTCTCCTTTCGCTATTTCTCTTTGACGCTCAGCTTCTGCTTGGGCGGCAATTACAGCTTTCTGTTTAGCAATGTCTGCATCTACTACTTCTTCAGCTTGTTTTCTGGCCAATTCTTTTTTAGCCCTTGCATCTTCAGCAGCTGTTTCGGCTATATAAGATTCTTCTAATGCCTTTGCTGCTGCCACTTTTCTCGCGGCAGTAGCTTTCCTTTCAGCCTCCGCTACTTGTACATCTTTAAGTGCATTAGAATTTGCAATTTTTATGTTGGCTTCATTCTTACCTTGAATAGCCAATGCATTTGCATCTGCTTCTCCAATTTCTGCTTTAGAATTTGCCTCTGCTACAGAAATTCTTTGTTGCTGAGTCGCATTAGCCTCTCCAATTTCTGCTAAACTATTAGTCTCAGCGACTTTAATTCTTTGTGCTTGAGTAGCTACTGCTTCTCCAATTTCTGCACGCGAATTGGCATCAGCAACCTTCACTCTCTGATCTTGTTGTGCTTCTGCCTGACCAATAGCTCCAGTTCGTTCTTCATTCGCAACTTTTATTTTCGCATCGTTAATTGCTTTCGCTGCAGCCTCTTTTCCTAATGCTTGTATATATCCGGATTCATCTTGAATATCTGTAACGTTTACGTTGATTAATTCAAGACCAATTTTATTCAATTCGTTACCTACATTTCTATATACAGATTCTACAAACTTATCTCTATCTGTATTGAGTTCTTCAATATCCATATTGGCGATTACCAATCTCATCTGTCCCATGATAATATCATGTGCCAATGATCTAATAGAAGGTTGATCTAATCCTAATAATCTCTCCGCTGCTGCAAGCATTAAGTCGGGTTTATTACTTACACCCACCGTAAATTGTGCAGGCACAGACACTCTAATGTTTTGCTTTGAAAGTGCATCTTGAAGATTCACATCTATACTAATAGGTGTCAAATCTAAGTACCTATAGTCTTGGAATACTGGAACTATAAATGCCGCTCCTCCTGCATAACATTTAGCAGATGATTCACCGCCAGTTTTACCATATACTACGAGTATCTTATCTGATGGACAACGTTTGTATCTCGATATACAAAAAATTAATGTACCAATAATAAGGATTACTAAAAATCCAATTAAACCTATTCCTTCTACTCCCATGATTGCTTGATTTTTGTTTTTAAAAAAATTCTAATTAATAATATGCTCTAATTACCTAAGGGTATTCTGATATCTCTTCGTTGAAAACCTCGACTATTGCATAATCACTTTTGGTGTCCACTACAACTATTGATTCTCCTGTTTTTATTTCTTTACCATTTTTAGATTTAGCTTTTAACTCCCTAGAAGTTCCTCGTATATCTACTAACACTATTCCTTCTCCACCTCTGGGGATTTTCAAATAAGTTTTTCCTTTCTGGAATAAAGAATCACTCACTTCCCAATTCACATTTTCTTGGTTATTTAAAAATAATTTGAAAATATAATTCAATATTGCAAAAGCAATAATACCCGAAAAAATACCGGCAGTAATAGAAATAGTTTTACCGTTATTATTAAGCATAAGAATTTTCATAACCCAAGAACCTATTGAGAGAAACGTAAGACCACCCTTTACCAACCCAATTCCTCCGGCACTAGTATCAACATCTCCACCACCTGTTTCGATATCAACATCAATATCGAGACCACCAAGAAGAGATAGCAATAGTAACAGGACTAATATTCCTCCAGCTATAATAGAAACCCAAGTGAGTACTGTGATCATGACGATTGACTTTAAAGAAGTATAATTAAGAGCATTCTATTAATATACTTCTGATGATTGAATTGCTCCGTTAAACTACAAAGAATTAATGATTGCGTTAATCCCTGCAGTTACAATATTAACGTATTCATAACAACGCTTCGTTCCGGTCTATA
>CALBEE010000059.1 GCA_937927575.1 uncultured Saprospiraceae bacterium
AATACTTTTCAAAATAAAGAAACGCCCGGACATTACATTACTATAGATGGCTCATTTGACAATACGGGTTCAGAGGAAGTATATTATCAATCTCAGCATGACAGAATAGATCATAACTACTTTAGAAACAATGGACCAAGAGCAGTGAACGAGCAGGAGTCTATTAGGATTGGTTGGAGTGAAATGTCTTTAAGTAGCGGCTTTACTATAGTAGAACATAATTTGTTTGAAGACTGTGATGGTGATCCAGAAATTGTATCTGTAAAATCTTGTGACAATATTGTGAGGCATAATACTTTTGCGGCAAGTTATGGAACGCTTTCCTTGCGACATGGCAATCGAAACAGAGTAGAAGGCAATTATTTTTTTGGTAGAGAAAAACCAATAGGTACTTCTCCTGCAGGCTCAACCATATATACAGGCGGAATTAGAATATATGGGACAGATCATGTAATTATCAATAATTATATGGAAGGCTTGAATGGCACTCGATGGGATGCTCCTATCACGCTAACTTTAGGAGATGCTATTGATGGCCAAAGTTCAAATTTATCGAAACACTTTAGAGCAGAACGAGTCACCATTGCATATAATACTTTAGTCAATAATAGCCATGGAATAGAAATCGGATTTGATAATAATAACAACTATAATAAAGATCTTGAGGATATCACAATCGCTAACAATTTAATAACAGGATTAGAAAACAGTTTGGTAGCCATAGTTGACCCTAACAATGATCAAGGAGACAACATCAGTTGGTTCAACAATCTCTTATACCCTACTGAAAATGCATCACTACTTACTGGAGCCACCTCTACTACATTAGATGAAATGGCGGTGAGTAATGAAAATCCACATCTCGTTTTTGATGAAGAGATGAATGTTTGGAAGTCTACTAGCGAGACTCCTTTATATGAATACGATGTAAATACGATCACAATACTCGAAGACATAGAAGGGCAGGAAAGACCTAATTTGAGCAATCCTGGAGCGGATCACTTTAGTTTGGAAAGTGTAAGATTTAGACCTTTAACTCCTGCTGATGTCGGACCATATGCTAATGAAGATATAAACACTTCCACTTCAACAAAATCTTCACGAAGCGAAGTACAGATTTTTCCAATCCCAGCTAAAGACATTCTTCATTTAAGCATTCTAGATCAGAAAATTAATTTAGTAGAGATTGTAAACCTAGATGGAAAAATAATTTCAACGCATATTCTCAGAGATCGTATATCCGATTCAAGCATCAACGTTTCTAAGCTAGAGAATGGAATGTATATTTTAATTTTCTCTCATAATGGCGTTTATATCACAAGCCAAAAAATAATGATTCAACATTAAAATTCGAATTCAAAATAATCGTAAAAACATCCTTGAAAATCCGTAAGCTATTTGGGGCGATTCATTTATAGTGAGCCATACCGATGAAAATGATCCGACCAAATTATCTGAAGAAATTTATCTTTTGGATGATCCAACAGAACGCACAAATAAACAATCAAGAAATAATGAAATTCGTTTAGAAGAAATATATTCTAGACATTCCTTAAGACCTCTAAAGGGCTTTTCTTAACCACATCTCGACTATTTAACAAACCGATGCAAACTGTCAAAGCAACTATAAATAAGAATATTCCAAGGATCGGCCACCAACTTAGATTAAAGTCCAACTCGAAAACAAATTTAGCTAATAGGTAACTGCTGATTACAGCAAGAAATATTCCTGTCAAAGCCGAAAGCGATCCCAAGGCTGCATACTCTACCGCATTGATTCTATAAATCTTCTTTTCTACTGCACCAAGCGTTCTTAATAAAACGCTTTCTCTGATACGCTGAAACTTAGATAAAAATAGTGAACTAATTAAAACTATCAATCCAATCAAAATACTGAAGCCAGCCATAAATTTAATAACGTAACTAACCTTAGTAATAATATCATTGAGCGTGACCAAGATACTTCCAAGATCTATTACGGAAGCATTAGGCATATTTTCAACTACCTTATTACGAAAGTCAGCTGTTACTTGTTTATCAGGAGACTTAGTCACCAAAATCATAAACTGAGGTGCGTCTTCCAGCACTCCAGTAGGAAACATAATGAAAAACCGTGATTCCATTTTTCTGAAATTGATTTTTCTAATACTTCCAACGAAGGTTTTAACGACCGCTCCCTGAACATTCCAAACCAGCTCATCTCCGATCGATACATCTAATGCATCCGCATAACGTTCACTAAGTGAAATTTTGATTGAATCTCCACCGTCGTGCACACCTGTATACACGCCCTCTAATAACTTATCATCTGGTGACATCTCTGCACTATAGCTTACACGAGCTTCTCTATTAATCGCCCACCTTGAAGCGGTTCGAGCCGTATCTTGAAGCCATTCTTTCTTTGATCGCCCTTGCCAACCTGCCAATTCCATAGTGACCACGGGTACATGCTGAAGTACTGGCATATCAAATGATTCTGTAATAGTTTCCATCTCTTGCTTTTGATCCGCTTCGATTCCAAAAACTATCATATTCGGTTGATTGCCTACTCCCATGCCTTCTACATTACCTAATATTAATCCTTGAAGAATAAATAATAGAGTGAGTATCCCTGTACCTAAGCCTATAGAAACAATCAAAGTTTGGGTCTGATTATTAGGTCTATACAGATTTGACAAACCTTGGCGAAGCACGAAACTAGCTTTCTCAGGCATGAATTTCCTTACTCCCCAAGTGACTAATTTAGCGACTCCGAACAAAATGAGAAATGCGATTACAATTCCAACGGAAAATATACAAGATTCAATAATAGAACCTGTCAATGAATATAAAAACCCTGTAATTGACAATACGATTAATAAGTAAATCAACCATCTCAAAGGATCTGCTTTTAATGGATCGTTACTTATTCTTAAGGTGTTCAGAGGTGTTATATTCCTCACACTTAGTAAAGGTCCTAATGCAAATAAAGTGGTAATTAATACTCCCATCAGAAAGCCTTTGGTAATAGCTGAAATGGACATAGTCATATTGACCTCATATGGTAAAAATCCTTTAAGCACCAAAGGAAGAAGCACTTGTATAAAACTGCCCAAAGCAACGCCTACTATTACACTCAATACTCCCAAAACAAATATTTGTACGAAATATACCATAAAGGCCTCTTCGCTTCTCATACCGAGACACCGCAAAATGGCTATGCTTTGTACTTTCGTTTTTACATAAATCAGGACACTACTAGCTACACCAATACAAGCTAAGAGTAAGGATATCAGTGCTACGATATTGAGAAAGCTATTAAGGTTAGCAAATGCTTCTTGAAGATTTTCTCTTTGATCTTCGACAGTAGTCACACGCATAGATTCATTTCGAAATCGCTCTCTTCTCTCTGACTTCCAAGTATCTAAATCAGTATCATTTTCTACTTTATAATAATTTTTATAATTGACAAGACTTCCCGGCTGAATCAATTTGGTAGCTTCAACTGATGCTCCGGAGACGTATACAGATGGCGCAAATGAAGCCCCCATATCTACACTTCCGAAGGCCGTCATCAATCTACCATGAATGGGAAAAGTTGCTTCTCCTAATTTAATAGAATCTCCCACCTCTAAGTTATACTGAAGCATCATACCATCATCCACTAAAGCGAATTGGCCTGACTTATAGGTTTTGGCAGCATCTGAAGGCTCTGTAAGTATATTACCATAGTAAGGAAAATCACCGGTAAATCCCTTCAACCTAACAAATTGACTTTCTTTAGCAGCAGGTAAATAGGACATAGAAAATAACTCTACTTCTGTGGACTTTATTTCAGTTAAAGAATCTAATGATCTTAATAATGACTCAGGAATAGGTTTCCGACCGCCCACGGTCATATCTGCTCCCAAAAGCGACTTGGATTGCGTATCTATATCTCTTACTAGATTATCATTAAATGAGTTGATAGCCACCAAAGCCGCTACACCCAAGATAATGGAAGACATGAAGAGCAATAGTTTGGATCTATCTTTTCTACTGTCTCTGATCGCAGTTTTGAATATTAGAGTCCAATTCATATAAGCTCGGCTGATTTTAAGCGTTCATCACTTACAATTTTACCGCCCTTCAACTTAATAATTCGATCCGTTCTATGCGCTAACTCCAAATCATGCGTTACTATTATCAATGTAGTTTGCTTTTCTTTATTAAGATCAAACAACAGATTCTCGACCACGCTACCCGTTTCTTCATCGAGATTTCCTGTGGGTTCATCTGCAAACAATATTTCAGGATCATTGCTAAATGCTCTAGCTAATGACACACGTTGTTGTTCACCACCTGACAATTGACTTGGGTAATGATGATGTCTTCCCCCTAAGCCTACTCTTTCTAAAAGTTTTTTTGCTTTTTCTTTGGCTCCATCCGCCCTTCCTTGTAGTTCTAATGGAATCATAACATTCTCCAGAGCGCTTAGAGTTGGTAAAAGTTGAAAATTTTGAAATATGAATCCTACTTTTTGATTTCTGATCTCAGCCTTTTCATTTTCGGTCATATTACTAATAGCCTTTCCAGCGAGGGTGAGTTGACCACTAGTAGGATTATCAAGACCTGCACACAGACCTAACAAGGTTGTTTTGCCTGAGCCAGAAGGACCTACTATAGATATGACTTCACCTTTTTGAACTTCAAAATTGATGTCATCCAAAACAGTCAATTCTTTATTTACACCCTTATATCTCTTGAATATTTCTTTTGCTCCCAGAATCATATCTAACTTTTATACAGTATATCTTAATATAATTAACTTCATGTTACGTAACAATATTATGAAAAGAGACATGAACGATAATCATATGGCATCGCACGGCAAAACTAACATTAACGTCCATAAAAAGTTGCACAATAATAGAAGCAAGTCGAATG
>CALBEE010000060.1 GCA_937927575.1 uncultured Saprospiraceae bacterium
TTGTTTCTCAACCAATTCTTGAAGAGGCTCATTTTCAGATATTTTGAACTTGGTAGGCACCGTTTTTTTCTTATTCATATTCAGTAAAAATACTTCGAAATGAAGATGTGCGCCTGTGGCCCAGCCTACGTTTCCGCAAGAGGCAATATGCTGTCCCTGCTTGATTCGGTCACCCTTACGTACTTTTGCACTTCCTCTTTGAATATGAGTATATTCCGCAAAGGTACCATCATCATGATATACCCTTATGTAGTTATTGAATTTATTGCATCTCGGTTGTCCACAGCTTTTGCTATTGCGATCTTCGACTTTGACCACGATTCCACCTCTAGCAGAAAGTATACGTCCACCCATGGGAATATTAAAATCTAATGCATGCTGATGTAGATGTGATAAGTGCCCATTATAGCCTTGCATTACTTTATATGTATCTCCAGTGTCATATGGAAGACTGTAAGGGTATTCATAGTCATAATTGGTTTGAGTGTGGTCACCCAATCCAGATAGGGTATTGATATGGAAATTACTGTTACGTGTAGGGTCTATAATTTTAAGTCTTGTAATTTCATGTTTTGAAGCATTCCCAGGGATTACAAAAATCTTATTGTTCCCTTTTGTAGATCTCATATTCTTAAGATCTAAATTGACCTCTACTGATACGGGTACTGGCTCATTATTATCAGCGACGACTACATAGCCACCTTTTATTTTAGAGAAATCGACTTTGAGTAAGTCTTGGCCATAACCTATAGACTGAATAGTCGTGAATGTTATTAGAAATAAGAATAATTTCATGAAAATATTTTGCTTGTAAAGAATAGACGTTGAAAAAGATCAATTTGTTATATAATTAATATAAAATCTTATTTAATATGTAAACCAAGTAACTTCTTTTTGATTATAGATCTTATATATTTGATCAGACAAATTTTATAACAATAAATGAGCGATTACTTTGACATCTTTCTAAATGCTTATGGTGGTTATGCTTCCTATTTATGGAATGAGATTGTTAACCCAACTTGGAAGTCGTATTTCTGGTGGTTAATAGCAGTTTCTCTTTTCTTTTTTGTTTTAGAAGTGGTTATACCTTGGAGAAAGAAGCAAAACGTATTAAGACGAGATTTTTGGTTGGATGCATTCTACATGTTTTTTAATTTCTTCATTTTCTCTTTAATCATATATAATGCGGCTTCTGATGTGGTCGTCAATCTATTTAATGATGGTATAATGGCCATTAGTGGAGGGTTTGATCTTCAGAAAAGTAACCCTATGAATAGTCTGCCTATGTGGTCAATCTTACTTATTGGTTTTTTAGTCAGAGATTTCGTGCAGTGGTGGATTCATAGATTATTACATAGGAGCGAAAAGCTTTGGGAGTTTCATAAGGTACATCATTCTGTACAAGAAATGGGTTTTGCTGCGCACCTCAGATATCATTGGATGGAAAATATAGTTTATCGTACGTTGGAATATATTCCCTTGGCATTATTAGGTATCGGATTATATGACTTCTTCATCATACATATTTTTACGCTCGCTTGGGGTCATTTTAATCATAGTAATATCACCGTCAGTGGAAGAGTGACTGGAGGGATTATTGGTCTTCTGGTAGGGATTGTATTCGTAGGAGGTTTTTTTGATGTAAATGTTTTTGCGGAAATATCTGCATTGACGACAGTAGGGGTATTATTTCTTGCTGTGACTCTTGGCTCTTTATTGTTAGGCCCATTTATGAAAAAGATATTTAATAGTCCAGAAATGCATATTTGGCATCATACTGAAGATCTGCCAGAAGAAAGATATTATGGTGTCAATTTTGGATTGACTTTAGCTTGCTGGGATTATATTTTTGGTACAGCATATGTGCCTCAAGAAGGTCGTAATAATAAATTAGGTTTTCCAGGAGTAGAACATTTTCCTGAGAGCTTCTTAGGGCAAAATATGAATGGATTTAAATAGTACTATTGTAGATCTAATCCTTGTGGATCTTCTTTGGCAGAGGTACTATTTTTTCTACGACCCAATTTACCTCTGAGTCCTAATTCTATAACATTTGCATTTTGTATAGCTCCATTGTCAATTTCAAATTTGAGTATGGTTCTCATTTTGTGGAATCCATGATGGCCATAAGCTCCTGGATTCATATGTAATAGATCTAAATTGCGATCAGGCATTACTTTCAATATATGCGAATGTCCGCAGATGTAGAGATCTGGCTTCTCTTCTTCTAATATCTTTCGTACTCGTTTATAATATCGTTCTGGGTAGCCGCCAATATGCGTCATGAACATCTGCATACCTTCACATTCCCAGGATAAATTTAATGGGAACTCAGCTCTTACCGCATGACCATCTATATTTCCATATACTGCTCTGAAAGTACAGATGTCTCTCATTTTTGCTATACTCTCTAGAGAACCTATATCTCCAGCATGCCATATTTCGTCACAGTCTTTTAGATACTTGATCATATCACTACCATCATAGCTGTGATTGTCCGAAATTAATCCAATCTTCTTCATAACGTAATGTTACTCAAAAAAGATCATTTGGCTTCAATTACGAATTCTAAAATTGAAGTTAGAACTAAGCCTTCTTTGCTCTTAGAATTTTTTTGATAATTACGATCTGCCCAAGATGATAATGGAAATGTTCGATGATTCCACAGAAGTTTCTGAAGTGACTACCATACTTCTCTTCCTGAAAATATTCGTAAAGAATGGTATCCTTTAATTTTTCTATTTGCAAAGCAAGTCGTTCGCCATCTTTAAATACCTCTTCCAGCATTTTTTGCCAATCTTTTTCATTTGAAATCGTAGGGTGTGTAAATGCGAATTTGTCACTTGCCGTAAATGCTATACCCTCTAGCGCATTGGCCACATGATGGGTGTAATAATTGATATGAAAGACTAGGGTAGCGATGGTGTTCAAATCATAAATTTGAGTGGTAGCTTCTTGCCAAGTTACATCAGCTATTTTTTCTTTGAGCGTAGCCCATGTCCAATTTCCATCTGTGTAAACATCTCGCAATTGTTTAGCGATAAGTTGGGTGGTTTTCATAATAATAATTTTCTGAAACCAATTTAATAAAAAAGCTCCAAGGAAAATTATTCCTTAGAGCCCAATTTACTTTTAAAATAAAAATCTTCTAGATCTTAATCACTTTAAAGTGTGTTTCAAAATTTTGATTATAACATTTTACTATATAGCCGCCTGGAGTATAATCCTCCAAAGAAATTACTGTTTGAGATTCTTGTCCATTTCGCTTGATCGTATTGGATTGCGTGAGTCGACCTAAGAAATCAAAAATTTCTAATTCTACATCGCCAGCAACATTAAAGTCAGCGTCAATATTAATTATCAAATTATCAGATGTAGGATTAGGGAATACTGTTATGCTTCCTTCGTAAACATCTTCTGTACTATTTACAAAATCTACAGTAACCGTTTCTTCACTGATACATGTTTTCGATGCATCTCTGATGTTCAAATCATAATCACCAGGCACTAAATTGCTGAAAGTATTCTGCGATGTGTAAGAGGATCCTCCATCTATACTATACTCATATGGCCCAAATCCTCCAATAGGTGAAATAGTAATCGATCCATCTGACTCAGAACCACCAGACGCGTCCACTATACTAATGTCAGTAGTAAATTGGCATCCTTCACCATTAGGACAAAATAATTCGATCGCTTCAGATCCAAAATCACCATCATTAGTAAAGATGACTTCATCAGAAGAATTAGTTAGGAAGAAATCTCCTTGACCAAACCCACAACATATTCCATCGCCATAAGTATCAGTAACAGAAAGAGAAAAACAAGATCCATAATCTACACATATCTCTCTTGTATATACATCCGTATCATTTGAGGAAAGTTGATCAGAATCAATAGCAGCATCATTTAGTTCGTCGTACAGAGTCCATGCTGTTTCTTGTGGGTAATTATCAGTATTGATAGTAAATGTAACGTAATCGTACCTGTCATCTAAGGTTCCAATATATGTATCACTATTATTAGTACTTACAGCGTCGGATTCGTCGTTTACTCTGATAAGATTTAAGACGATTTCATTTTCATTTTGAATATTAGCCGTTACGGGAATAGTAATCTCTCTTTCTGTTCCATATGGAATACCAGAATTATATTCGAAAACTTCTACGAGTGAACCATTTGAAATTACTTCTATTTCAGTTTTGAAAAATGTAGATTCTCCGTAATTCGCAACTCTAGCCAGGATATCCACATGGTTTCCGCATTTAGCGATACCTTCTACTACTGTTATACCTGCTTCTAGAGGATATAGATTACTCACTATATAATTTAATGTGTCATTAGCGCTGTATCCATCTTCTGGATGTGTCACTATTGTAGTTACTTTATAATCTCCGACTTCAGAAAAATCGTTAGGTACGGTAAACTGAAAGTCAGATGAAGTTTGAGGATTGATTTCATCCGAGATTGTCAGAGTTTCAACTAACTGATCATCAACATGCAGTTCAATTTCAAAATCTTTCATCACACGAATTCCAGCATTGGCTATCTTAACGGTTACTAATTCAGAATCACCTAAACTTGAAGAAGAATTCGGTGCGGTAACTGTCTCTACACCTAAGTCATGTGTAGATTTGATATCGGCCCAAAACGAAACCCAAGGTCTAGCTTGCTTAATGACAAGTTGATCTTGGGCAGTAACCTTATATTCGATATCCATACCAAAACCATCTACGCCTTCTACATTGTATAAAGCAGCAAATTCATCGTGAATGACCCCTAGGTATTCTCTCATGAGATCAAGATATCCTTCATCCATAACCAATTGTCCGACAGGCACGAGATTAGAATTTCTTAATATAACATATCCTTCTTCTGGATCTTCGTTGAGCAAGATCTCTTCTGGAATAGAGTTGGCATCAGGATTTGTAATTAAGAATTCACCTACTTGTGTGTTCAGATAGAAAGTGTTTTCAGTATTGTAAATTGGATCAATACTTACACCAACACCATTTGACTTTTCATCTTCAAAATTAGGATGACAAAGCACTCCCATAGCAGCAATATATTGATCGACTCTATAAAAATCTCTTTCTTCATACGCTCTAAAATTCCACATACTCGCATACACTTGCTTAATGGATTTTTGTATGTGTCCTTCTTCTGGGTGTTGCGTTTTGGAAGTATAAAGTCCTGCACCACTAAATCCAGGAAGATCTTCATTATTGGTACTCGATCTACAGCGTACAGATGTGCCCTCTGGAAACATGTCATGCATAGCTTCTAGTTCGTCTAACATCCATTGTGGCATAGGTGCATCTTTGATATCTTTTCTAAAATCTTTCAATTTATCAATCCTCACTTCCAGATCATTAATAAATTCTGGATCTGATATCATTTCTTCTATCTCCTCATAGAATCCATTGTATTTCATAAATTCATCGTAGAAATAAAATGGCACCCCAAAACCATTAGGTATGGTTCCTTCCGGAAAACCAAATCTTCGCATAGTAGCTACGTTCGAACATTTAGCTCCGAAAGCGGTTGACATCTCAAACTCTATATCGTCTAATGGAAGAATGCTCGTTTGACTCAAATCTCTATCTGGAATTTGTGCTTGAGTAGGACGCAATCTTTCAAACCACTCATTGACTTCTTCTAAGGTGGCTTCTCTTATTTCATAGGAATCCGAATCTACTTTATAATAAATGTACTTCCCTAAAAGATTGGCAATCTCTGGCACTTGCAAAGGGTCTTTGATATATGCATTAGGTACATCATCTTGTATAGCTCTAAGGTTAACATGAGAAAGTGGTGTTTGTATTACTGAAGTAATGATACCACCCACTCTAGGTAATGAATTAGGAAGTGCATCATACAAAACGATATCTCTTGATCCTGGATTTTCATCTAATTCCATTTTTCTAAAAAAGCCAAAACCTTCAGCTTCGTGAAATGGAATAAAGTCGATATCACCAAAGACTTCCGACTCTAAGACTACATTCACTCTAGACCCTACGTAGTCATTCTGATGGTTGTTAAGAAATTGTGTTTCTCCACCATTACCGATAAAGTGTTGCATATTATTTTGGAGGAATGGCATATTAGCTACTAATAATTCATATGTTCTTTGTGTAGCTTCAAATGACAAAGCATCACCAAATGAAAAATTGAAAGAGTAGCTTCCTATCACTCCGTTAGGTAGTATCTCATTAGGATTAAAAACGATTTCTCCTGATCCATCGTCACCATTAACAGTGGCTGGAATCGCGGCAAAGAATTCCGCGTGTATGAAGTGCGTATTACTATTGATGAAGTATACTTTGGGTTCGTCAGTATCTCTATCCAAAATACCAAATTTTACGAATAGTTGTCCATTGAGGAATGGTGCCCATGGTACATCAGCCACAACAGCAAGATCTTCGAAAGTCTCTGCATTATTTATTGAAGTAGTACCATGCATAAAATCAATTTCCTCAGCAAAATTCAAAGGAGCTTTGGAAGGCATATCATTCAACTCTGTAATGTCATCAATTCCATCACCATCTACATCATCTGGATTGGCTATAGAATGCTCGGTAATCCTATAATTCTGTTGTGCATATCCAGCTGAAGATTCAGAAATGATCATATTTCCATCAATGCCTGGAGTGATGGAAACTATAGACTCATAAGTCAGATTAGGTTCGTGTAATGCTCTTAATACGTAATACTTATCTGCTGAAGCTTCGATTTCTAATTGAGGCTGCCCAATACTATTGAGAGAAAAACTTAGTATTTCCACATTTTGCGAATAGCAAATAGTTGAAAATGAAACAAAAAGACTTAAGGTAAATAGTTTAGCTGTTTTCATATGGTTTGGATTTGACTATGGTATCATCTTGGTTTGATAGCTTAAAGCTAGATCATCATGTATATCTCTAAGACAAGCTAAAGGTCCGATTTGCTGCGCTTAGGGTAGTACTATTTTAACTAATATGATCTAGTATTCTAATATTTGTCGTTTGAAGCAATAAATTCCCCTATTGCTCATCACTCCATTATGCTAAAGATGTGAAATTAATTGATAATCGCAGTAACGAAATGACATTGTATTTGTCAGCATTAAGGATTATCCTAAGAATCACTATGTTTTTTCTTCTAACTTGTATTACCTACAATTCAACATAATCGAATCATGCCCTTCGAAGGAAGCGTAATAAGATAAAAGGAACGAGTAATAGGCTAAATAACACGAGTATTACTCCTTCTAAACTTACAATATACCATGGCCAAGGTCCCAAAAGACTATATAATGTAGTTCCTGGTGGTTTGGCATTGAGATACATATAATTAGCATCAAATACAAGATTGGCAAAGTACACCAATAAAGCCATTATATTCATGCCTATGCCTGAGTAGAGCGCATCTTTCCAAGTCAATCTCCAACCATAAACTACGGCTCCATAGATGGCCATTATGGGTAATCCAACATGGACTGCCCAGTATCGAATGGCTTCATAGTTAGGAAAAGCGGCTACATGAGTCGGTGTAATCATAGCTTGAGCCGTTCCAGCGCATATCCAAAAAAAGAGTATTGACCAGCCGAACCTCCATTTGTACCACATGACGAATGGCATAGCTAGAGCCATGATATTACAAAGCTCAAGAGGAAGATCAATCTTAATGTCAAATATTCCCAAGTATAGTCTGGCAAATACCTTAAATAGCTGAGTGGCAGCCACAAAAAGCGCAAAATATAGGATGTATTTCCTCTGTTGAAGTGCATTCCATCGTTTGCGGCCGAGATACATCATGCTTAGACCAATCACCCACCAAAAAGCAAGTGATATCCAATGCTCAGTGCTGTATCGAACGAATGTATCATTCTCAGCCAGAATAGAATAAATCATTAAAAAGTAAGAATTGCTTGTTTTATGTTCTCAATATATGAAAATGAATAGATAGCGCTACATTTGCAGCTCATTATAATGAATGAATAGATATGGCTAAGACGTCTCAAATTAAGATCAATGTTACTCTTAATGATCAGAATCATCCGACAGGTATAGAATGGCAATCAGATGATAATCCAAGTGGCAAGCAACTTCAAAGTGCGAAAGCTATGATGCTAGCTCTTTTTGATAAAGAATATAAGGATACTTTCAAGATAGATCTATGGACTGATGAGCTCCAAGTCATTGAAATGGATCGATTTGTATATCAAGCCTTGAAATCTATGGGTGATACTTATCATAGGGCTACCAATAATACCAAATTAGCTAATGATATTCAGCGATTTGCACAGTATTTCGGTGAAGAGACTGAAATATTGAAGAAAGAGTCTTAATACTAACTTCTGTTATCGGCTTCGATTTACCTCATTGACTAATTTGATGATGATGTTGGTAAAACTAGAAAAGCCAATAATAAATCTAGACACCATTGGATTTATTTAGATAAGCTAAAGCTTTTTAGACTTGGAATGGTCAATGTGGTTGGCCAAAATCTAAGCATAGTACAGGGTAGTTCTCCCATTCTTTCGATTTTGTTAGTAGCATTTCTCATTTAAAGTAGTGTGAGCGGCTAGTTCTCATGAATGAGACTATATGAAATATTATCTATTTTTAATAAATCAGACTTACCTAATCCAAATGGTATATTATCAATAGCTAGTAGAAAAAGTAAAATCTTATGATCGCTGTATTCATATTCTTTCAATTTGGATCTTAATAAAACTCGTGGAATGACAGGGTTTAGTACTTTATATCAGAAAAAACATTACTTTTGCATTCGCTAAAAAGCCTATACGCTGATATGCAGCCAAGATAGGTAATGGTTTAACCAATTAAATTTTTAAAAATGCCAGTAAAAATCAGACTTACAAGACAAGGTCGTAAGAAAAGACCTTATTACCACATCGTAATAGCCGATGCTAGAGCGCCAAGAGATGGTAAATTTATCGAGAAAATCGGTATGTATAATCCAATGACAAAGCCTGCAACTATCGAAATCGATAGAGATAAAGCTTTTGATTGGCTTCAGAAAGGTGCTCAACCTACTAACACAGCTAGAGCTATACTTAGATTTACAGGAGTATTATACAAGAAGCATCTTCAGAGAGGTGTATCTAAGGGTGCTTTAACACAGGAGCAAGCAGACGCTAAATTAGAATCTTGGTTAGTAGAAAAGCAAGGAAAAATTGATGCACGTAAGGCAGAAACTGCTAAAGAATTAGAAGAATTTAGAAAGATCGTAAATGGTGAAATAAAAGCTCCTACAGCTCCCAAGAGAGATGAAGCGGCTGAGGCAGCATTTAGAGAGGAAGCTACTGAGGAGTCTACTGAAGCTGCTGCTCAAGTAGAAGCTCCAGAGGCTGCAAGTGGAGAAGAAGAATAAATTTCTTATCTTTAGAGTATCAAAAAGTATTACATAGTAGATTCCATAGGCAAAAGTGCCAGATGAATGGAGTCTTCGCAGATAAATTAGAGATTAGGTTCTCTATAATTATAAAGAAACCCAGTTTGACTTTTGTCTTACTGGGTTTCTAAGTTTTTGGACAATAATTACTTAATCAACATAGGATCTAGATATATCAAATCTAGTCCATTAAAAATAATATCAAATGGAAGCATTAGATAAAAAGTATCTCTCAGAATTAGAAGGGATAAAAGCAAAGATTCAAGCCTCTGCACATTTAGAAAAATACCTTGACGAAGAGGAAGATGATGATTATAAAGCACTAGCGGCAGAATTTGAACCAGAGATTCAGGAGTTATACTTAAGAGTAGCTAATGATCATCCATTGCAATTAGAATCTTTTGAAAAAGAGCTCTTAGATGATGGATATGAAGGATTATATCTTCCTAAAGTGGTTGGATATGCAGTATTAAGAGGAACAGTCGATGCGAATGTAAAGTACAGACAACCGCAAGATCACTTTAGAGAAATACTCTTAGATATCGCTAATAGCGCTAATTTTGAGATGATCAAGCAACGTATCGGCCAATCCGTACAGATCGGATTTGCTTTAAGTAGTGATATATGGATTACTAACTTAGTGGAAAAGATTAGTAATAAGAGGGTTAGAAGCTTTTTAGAAAGTCAAAAATCTGATCCCTTGAGAATTGCGTCTAATCGAGCTATAGCCTTTAAGAAATATCAAAAGCAATTTGAAAGTTTGAATTTCTTATCAACGGAGTTTCCAAAAACACCAGGAGATTTAAAGTCTAATTATCATTCCTTGCGTGCATTCCTTCTATATAGAAGAGATGAGCAATATAATAATGAAAGCTTGCAAAAGCATTTGTTAGATTTTATATCTAATGAGTCCATTAGAAACAATGATGATTATCTGGAGACAATGATGATTATCGGTATGTTCTATGATCTTGATGCCAACGCACAAAAGGAATATGCCAAAGCTTTATCAAGCCTAAACGCCGATGCTGACGCGCTCAAAGATGCGTTCTTCTTTAAGCTTTCATCTTTTAGAGATGAGGGAATTCGCGTAACTGCTGAATCTGACCAAAGAATGGCCAAACTGATTCATGAAGCGAAAATTGGCGGTAATTTAGAGGATTATTATACGCTCATGGAGCTGATTCATACTAAAGGCTATGTAGATGAAGATAGTATCGAAGCTGTAAGAAAATATCATGACCAACATGATGGATTATCTGAAGAAAATGAAAATTTGAGATCTTCAATATTTACTAATTTTCAAGGATTTTTGGATAATTTAGAAACTGATAGTTATGCAGAATATTTTCAGATTACGAAGACCTTTATCCTTTATATCAACATATTTTCTAATCAGAAATTTAATCAAGATGTAAAAGATCTGAGTTTGAGATACATTAAGAGATTGATCAAAGTGTATACAGATAAGAGAGGTCGTGATTATCAAGATATTAAAAAGTTCGTGAAGAGTACTTTCTTAGATTTAAACTTTATGAATGAGAAGCAATTGGTAGAATTGTTTAAAACGAAAAGAAAGAAGAAGGAAGCTTAAGATCTTTCTAAACAAAAAATAGAAGCAGTTATCAAATCATATTGATAGCTGCTTTTTTTTGACTAAGCTTTAAAGGATTAATCGAGTAAGCCGGTCGAACTCTTGTATATCTATCAAAATCCGATATTTGTCGAGATATTGGAGTGTCTTATATGGATATTAGTTATTATTGAAGAGATTTTTAATCTTACTACAAGTGTATGAATGGAATTGTAGCTTATTTAAAAGCAATTAATGGAATTGGAAAATATAGGTTACTCAAATATTTTCTTTTTAGTGGAATTATCAGTTTCATAATAGCAGGAGCTGTCAGTACAGCTAGTGTATATTTAGGAGATAGTTTAGGAGATTGGATTCAAGGTATTTATCCTTGGGACGTGGGGTCAGGGATTATTGGTCAAATTACTGATTGGACTTCTGGTATCGTTATTTTCGTGCTTGGTTTGTTTTCCCTTAAGTATTTGTTACTCATCGTTGTATCACCAATAATGAGTTATATGTCTGAATCTATTGAGCGTCAAATGAATGAAGATTATGAAGCACCTAGTTTTAGTATTTCTTCATTGCTTTCCGATTTAATGCGGAGTATTAGAATCAACGTACGTAATCTTTCTAAAGAGCTTCTCATTACTTTAGTATTGCTAATAATTGGATTCTTTCCAGGTGCGGCGATGGTGACTACACCATTAATATTTTTGGTCCAGGCGTATTATGCAGGCTTCGGTATATTAGATTATTGGATGGAGCGTCACTATAGAGTAGGAGATAGTATTGATTATGTGAGAGATCATAGGTTAGACGCAGTTGGTCTAGGCGCTGTTTACCTTGGATTACTATTAGTTCCGTTTTTAGGTGCTGTTATAGCTCCAGTATTGGGTGCTACGGCGGCAACTATTTATGGTGTAGAAAACGATGAATATTAATATTTGTTGTTACTTGATTTGTAGGCATTCTTATTGAATATAATGGAAGCATTTAATAATTGTATTATGCATTATTCTAAGGTTTTATGACCAACTCTCCACCGCTAATTACGATGACCCATGTGTTCCTATATATGGATTATCTTCATCTGGACCGATGTAAAGATCTGAGATGTGATTACCTAAGTCGATGATACCATAAAAACTTCCGCCAAAGATTTCTCTACTTGCGTTTGTACTCGGAGCATTACAGCCAACTCTTACCAAGCTATCGTGATTAATTCCGAGATCAATGGCGGAATTTGAATATTTTTCAGAGATAGAACCTAAGTTAGCCGTAGTTCCATTGAGTGTATGGTTTTCTTTAGTGAACAATATTCGATTCGAAAGTAATTTGAATTAATATTCGAGATTTAAAAAATCTATTAATTCCTCCGTTAGTCCGCCCACATGAAGTCCATTATTTTTTTGATAATCTTTCAGCGCTTTTTTAGAGGCACTCCCGAAAACACCTTGTAGCATTTCTACAGAAAGATCATAACCGTCATCGTTGAGTCTGGCTTGCAAAGCTGAAATAAGTTCTGCAGAAGGATCGCAAATTACTTCCATCCAAACCGTTTGCCCACCATTAGAAGAAACGAAATCCAAATCAAAAGTTTCTATTTCATACTCTTTACTTGCTGTCGTATCTCTCAGTATATTTTCAATTGTTATTTTTTGAGCAGGTCGTTCTACCAAGCACCAGACTAAACAATCATTAGGATCCGCTGACTTACAATTACGATCTGCTTTTTTCTTTACCCATTCGGTGGATTTAGGCGATAACTCAATGGTTTCACTGCTAACATGATTTCGTAATATTTCTTCATCATTACCAAAGTAAATAGGGAACGCGATATTTTCTGTGGTGATAATATCTGGAGTAAGGCATTTAGCATAGCATTTACCAGGTTCATTTGGCATATCATTCGGACGATAAGAAGACTGATTTTGGTAAGTTCCACAAGAATATAAGAATGCTATTGATAATAGAAGGAATAGTGTTTTTTTCATTGTTATATTATTGACTTTAAAAAGAAGATGTCGAAATTTTATGAATTACATAATTATCAAATTGCTTCATTTCCAAAATTTACTTTTACCCTTCAATGGCCTTAACACCTGGTAATTCTTTTCCCTCTAAAAATTCTAGCATAGCACCGCCTCCTGTAGATACAAAGCTTACTTGTTTTGCTAAACCAGATTTATTAATCGCAGCGACGCTATCTCCACCACCGATTAGACTATAAGCACCTTTAGAAGTAGATTCTGCCACGGCTTTTGCTACCGTAAATGTTCCATTAGAAAATGCCTCCATTTCAAAAACACCCATTGGACCATTCCATAAAATCGTTTTAGAATTTTGAATCACTTCTAAATAAACTTTCGTGGCTTTGGCGCCTATATCCAGACCCATCCAGCCCTCAGAAATATTTTTACTATCGACTATTTGTGTGTTTGCATCCGCAGCAAAGTTATCTGCTATGACAGAATCTTCAGGCAGGTATATTTTTGTGTTTTTCTTTTCTGCTTCTTTCAAGATATCCTTTGCCATTTCTAGATAATCATTTTCGCAAAGAGAATTCCCAATAGATCCACCCTGTGCTTTTAGAAAAGTATATGCCATGCCACCACCCACTAAAATATTATCCATTACAGGAATTAGATTTTTAAGAAGTTGAATTTTATCAGAAACCTTTGCGCCTCCTATGATAGCAGTTACTGGTGCCGTAGGATCTTGACTTAGTTTTCTAGCATTGGTTAATTCTGCGTTCATAAGCATTCCAAATCCTCTTTTATCCTTTTCAAAATATTGTGCGATGACTGCAGTGCTAGCATGGGCTCTGTGTGCCGTACCAAAAGCATCATTGATATACACATCTGCAAGACTAGCCATTTGCTGAGCAAACTCTTCGTTGCCTTCTTTTTCTTCAATATAAAATCTAGTGTTTTCTAGTAATAGAATCTCACCTCTAGAAAGCAACTCTGCTGCGACTTTTACTTTACTGCCAACAGTATCTTCTATAAAATGTACTTTAGTGTGTGCTAATTCACTAAGATGATAGACCAAATGCTTTAAACTATATTTGATTCTATCTTCACTATTTGAAGATAGATCTTTGGGCCTTCCCAAGTGTGAGCATATGATTACCGCAGCATTTTGTTCCAGAGCATATTTTATGGTAGGTAATGCCTTTACCATACGTGTATCATCGGTAATCTTTCTTTCTGCATCAAGAGGAACATTGAAATCTACTCGTATGAGTACAGTTTGATTTTTGATATTGATGTCAGTGATATTCATGTTTTTGTTTTATTTGATTTCCAAAGATAGACTTATTGTCGATGTTGCTTTACTGTAACTATTGTAAATTATAAAAGCCCAACAAAGATGCTGGGCTTTTAACTCACTTACTTAATCAATATTCATACTGCCAATAATTACAGCTTCTAAATATTTCCTTTTATATATCTTATGCTTTACTAACGAGTTGTGCTAATCTTGCTGAATATCCAGCTTCATTATCATACCAACTTACTATTTTGAGGAAGTTGCCTTCCATAACATTCGTTAGGTTAGAATCTAGTATTGAACTATGTTGGTTACCTACTATATCCGAAGAAACAAGATGATCGGTAGAATATTCAAGAATGCCTTTCATGTTCGTGTCTGCATGCTTTTTAAACAAAGCTTTCAAGCTTTCAACATCGGTAGTTTCTTCGATCAATACATTCAGTTCTATCATCGATCCAGTAGGAATTGGAACTCTAAATGCCATTGAAGTCAACTTATCTTTTATGGCAGGAACCACTAAAGCGGTAGCCGTAGCTGCACCTGTCGTGGTAGGTACTATATTAATGGCAGCAGCTCTTGCTCTTCTTAAATCACTATGTGGTGCATCCTGCAGTCTTTGATCTGCTGTATATCCATGAATTGTAGACATAGATCCTTTGATCACCGTAAAATTGTCTGTAAGTATTTTACATATTGGAGCTAGACAATTAGTGGTACAAGAAGCATTGGATAGTATATCTTCATCACCTGTCAATTCATCATCATTGACACCAAGTACTATTGTCTTGATATCAGACCCTTTAGCTGGTGCTGAGAGTATCACTTTTTTAGCGCCAGCTGTAATGTGCTTTGAAGCTCCATCTCTATTTCTGAATATCCCAGTACACTCAAGCACTGTATCAATCTTTAGCTCAGTCCAATTTAACGCTTCTGGATTTCTTTCAGACGAAGCTTGAATCTCTTTACCATTTACAATAAGATGAGTGTCGGTAGCAGTCACAGTACCATCGAAACGGCCATGTACACTGTCGAATTTTAGAAGATGAGCTAACGTTGCATTATCAGTGAGATCATTGATCGCAACGACATCTATATCTTCGTTATTTAATAAATTTCTGAAGGTTAACCTTCCTATTCTTCCAAAGCCATTAATGGCAACTCTCTTTTTTGACATGATTATATTAAGTGTATGTGAGTATTTTACTTAGTGTAAAAATAACATTATTTAATTAGTGTAACAAGTACACTTAGGGTCTTTAACATGAAAAAATCATAAATGTTGTTTTAGTCCATCTTAGAGGGGATAATTATCAATTTGAATCCATTGATATACAACTGCAATATCGCTGCTGACGTTGGACATTATTTTCGATAAAATGATTAATTATTCATATTTCGAGGCATGGAATGCATTACAAAAAAATACCTCGATCGAAACTGATCGAGGTACCCTTATTTTACGATATTTAAGAT